>CAZUKT010000163.1:0-8946 GCA_964620975.1 uncultured Rubrivivax sp.
GCACCAGGCCGATGCGCGCCAGGGCGGCTGCGCTGTCCACACCTTCCAGGCTGCCAAAGCCCGTGGCCATGGCGTCGACGTGCGGGCCGGCACTGAAATGCGGGTGCGCGTTGTGCACCGCCGGCGCGCCGTGGGTGGCCCAGCGCGTGTGCGCAATGCCAGTGCCAGCGCCGATGCCTTCTTCGGCCACGTTGGCTTCCAGCTCGGCCACACGAGAGGTGCTGCGCGCACGGCGCAGTTCGCCGCCCTGGTGCACCGCCACGCCGCAGGAGTCATAGCCCCGGTATTCAAGCCGTTTCAGGCCCTGCAGCAAGATAGGAACGATGTTGCGGGTGCTGACGGCGCCGACGATGCCACACATGGTTTGCTTGTCCTGTTTCTAAGGGGTGGCGCATGCTAGGCCAGGCGTGGTGGAGTTTTCTGCCGAAGTACGCGCCACTTGTGCATGAAATCACCACTCAGAATTAATGATGAAATGCGATTTCCATACACGCCAATTTATTGGCTTAACATTTCATGATGGAACTCGACGCCACCGACCTGCGTTTGCTTGACCTGCTGCAAACCGACGCTTCCTTGTCCAACCAGGCCTTGGCAGAGCGTGCGCTCACCTCACCCGCCACGGCTCTGCGCCGGGTGCGGCGTTTGGTGGATGAAGGCCTTATCGAACGCAGCGTGGCCATCCTGAACCCCCAGAAGCTGGGCGCGGGGCTGACGGCGCTGGTAGAAATCACGCTCGACCGGCAAGGCGCCGAACACCTGGCCGCGTTTGAGAAGCGCGCCGTGGCCGACGCGGCCGTGCAGCAGTGTTATCGCGTGTCACCCGGGCCCGACTTTGTGCTGGTGCTGCAGGTGGCCGACATGCCGGCCTACCACGCGCTGGTGCAGCGCCTGTTTACGCAGGACGCCAATGTGCGCAACGTGAAGAGCTTCTTCAGCGTGCACCGCGCCAAGTTCGAAACACGCTTGCCGCTGCCCCAGCCGGTTTGACGCACCCAAGCAAAACGGCCCCGCAGGGCCGTTTAGGGTGTGCCGGGTGCCACGGCACCCGGCGGTGTCAGGCGCCAGCCATCAAGCCTGGCGTTGCTTTCGGCGGCGCGACACGCCCACGATGGCGGCCAGGCCGGCCAGCATCAAGGCCACGCTGCCGGGTTCGGGCACGGCCGTGACGCTGTTGATCCAGCCAATATGTGAAAACGTGGCGGTGGAACCCGACAGGTCACCATAGCTGCTGGGGTTGGCGGGCGCGGTGTTGCAGTTCAGGCCAAAGTAGCCACAAGCCTGCCAGCCCCACGAATGCACGCCTGACAGCAGCCATTCGCTGCCGTTCCAGACAAAGTCGCCACCGCCCGAATCACCACCGGCGATGAGGCCTTCATTGGCGCCCAGGCCGGTGCCGCTGGACCAGGTGCCGCCCACCATGTCGTTCACACGCTGCAGGATGTTCTGCTGCGCGGTGCCGTTGTCGAAGTCCACCATGTAGGTGGCGCCGGGGGCGTAGTAGCTGGCGGGGTCGTTCCACACGGCGGCGCCAAAATCCTGGCTGATGACGTCAAAGGTGTTGTACGCGTAGTGGCCGTACTGCCAGTCGTTCCAGTTGGTGCCCGCGTTGACGTTGGCATCTTGCGTGGTGCCGTAGCCGGCCATCAGGTGGACCTTGCCCACGTCGTTGGTGTTGCTGAGCTTGTAGCCGGCAATGGTGGTTACCGGGGCGTTGAGCTTCATGATGGCGATGTCAGCGCCGGTGTCGAGCGTGCCGTTCCACAGCGGATGCACGGTGGACGCACCCACAGCCACGGTGCGGGTCACCGCCGCCGAGCCGGCATACCAGCCAAATTCAACCGTCATGGACGTGTAGTCGTCCGCACAGTGGGCGGCCGTCAGCACGTATTGGCCGCCTTGCAGCAATGAGCCCGAGCAGGCCCAGTTGCCTTGCGAATTGGAAAAGCTCAATTGCGCCACGCCGTCCAGGGCGCCAGCCACACCGTTGAACACCTGGCCCGGCGCAAACCGCCAGTTGGAAGGCGCCGAGGTATTGCCGGTGGTGGGCGTGCGGCCTACCGTGTCGTTGACGGCAAGCTGGCTGCCCATCTGGGCTTGCGCCGATGCCGACAACACCAGGGCTGCGGCCGCCAGGGCCAAACGGTTCATCTTGAAAGTCATGGGGGATCCTTGATCGATTGACACCGGGGCCACGGCTGGTGGCCCGCTATGGAAACAATCGTCGCTGAAACCCAAGCCCGCTAGAAGACCCGGTTCAGGGGGAGAGCCCACAAACCGGCGTGCAATTGAGCACACCTTGCGCAGGCCCACCCCAACATCGGGGGGGGCGACGTGGCCGGCTCAGGCTTTCAGGATCAGCAGCCCCTTGAGGTATTCGCCTTCGGGGAATTCCATCGTCGTGGGGTGGTCGGGCGTGGCGCCCACGCGTTCAAGAATGGCGCCGTCGGCGTGTGCGTCCATGGCCGCGCCGGCCACGATCTTGTGGAACAGGTCGGCGCTGATGCCGCCCGAGCAGCTGAAGGTGAACAGCAGACCACCCGGCGCCAGCAGCATCAGCGCCAGGCGGTTGATGTCTTTGTAGGCACGTGCGGCTCGCTCGGCGTGTGCGGCGGTGGGCGCAAACTTGGGCGGGTCCAGCACGATGGCGTCAAATTGCCGGCCGCTTTGCAGGCACTGGCGCAGGTAATGGTTGACGTCGGCGTCCACACATTCGCTGCGGCTTGCGTCATGGCCATTGAGCACCACATGGGCCTGCACACGCTGCAGGGCCGGCGCCGACGAATCCACGCTGGTGACATGCGCCGCGCCACCCGCCAAAGCCGCCACCGTAAAGCCGCCGGTGTAGCAAAAGCAGTTCAGCACACGCTGGCAGCCCAGTTGCCGCACCCAGCGCGCAAAGCTGGCGCGGTTGTCGCGCTGGTCCAGGTAGAAGCCGGTCTTGTGGCCAGTGGCCACGTCCAGCGTGAGCTGCCAACCGTGTTCAGTGATGGTGGCTTCGGTGCGTGCTTCGTCACCCGCCGGCACACGCAGCCAGCCGGTCTGCGGCTCCAGGCCTTCAAGGCTGCGGGCGCTGGCGTCAGACCGTTCGTACAGGTGCTCGGTGCCCGTGGCGGCCAGCAGCAGGTCGGCGATTTTGCTTTTCCAGCGCTCCACGCCCGCCGACAAAAACTGCGCGCTCAGGGTGCTGCCATAGCGGTCCACGATCAGGCCGGGCAGGCCGTCGGCTTCACCGTGCACCAGGCGCATGCCGGTGCTGGCCACGGGCAAACGCGCGCGCATCGCCACGGCACGGGTGATGCGGCGCTCAAGGAAAGCAGCGTCTATGCGCTCGGCCTCTTCAAAGCTCCAGGCCCGCACGCGAATCTGTGAACCGGGGCTGTACGCGCCCCAGGCCAGAAAGCGGCCGTCGGCCGCCTCCACACGCACGGTCTCACCGGCGTCGGCCTTGCCGTGAGCCACGCTGCCCGCAAAGACCCAGGGGTGGCGGCGCTGCAAAGAACGCTCTTTGCCTGCAACGAGGCGTATGGATTTCATGGGCAGGGGTGCGGCAGGTGCGGTGCGGGGAGAAGTGAGATGCTCAATCGCGGCGCTTGGCACGCGGGTGCGCGGCGTCATACACCTTGGCCAGGTGCTGGTAGTCGAGCTTGGTGTAGACCTGCGTGGTGCTGATGCTGGCGTGGCCCAGCAGCTCTTGCACGGCTCGCAGGTCACCACTGCTTTGCAGCAGATGGCTGGCAAAACTGTGGCGCAGCATGTGCGGGTGCACACGTGTGGGCAGGCCGGCCTGCTGCGCCTGCGCCTGCAGCCGGTAGCGCAACTGGTTGGCCGTGAGCCGTGTGCCACGCTGGCTGACAAAGAGCGCGCGCTCGCCTGCGTCGGCCAGTGCGGGCCGAAGCGCCAGCCAGTCCTGCAAGGCTGCCAGCGCCGCTGTGCCCACCGGCACGCTGCGGCGTTTGCTGCCCTTGCCCAACACGTGGGCGGTGGCGTCGGCCACGTCCACCCAGCCCACGGCGGCGGGGCCGGCTTGGGTGTCCAGCGCCGTCAGCTCGCCTACCCGCAGGCCGC
Organism: uncultured Rubrivivax sp.; assembly: GCA_964620975.1. GTDB lineage: Bacteria > Pseudomonadota > Gammaproteobacteria > Burkholderiales > Burkholderiaceae_C > Rubrivivax. The sequence continues at coordinate 4,069 of CAZUKT010000163.1, forward strand.
TGCCATACAGCAGCTCGGCGATGGCGTGGTAACGTGCGGCCAGCGCCGGGGCATTGGCGGTGATGCCGCGCACCGCAGCGTCGGCCGCCAGCACCACCGCCTGCTCCACCGACAAGGCCTTGGGCAGCGGCTTGGCGGCCTTGGGCGCACGCAGGCCTTGCACCGGGTTGATGGGCACCAGTGCCTGCCGCCCCCACCAGCCAAAGAGCCCGCGCCAGGCCGCCAGCGCAATGGCGATGCTGCGCGAAGCCAGCCCGCGCGTGCGCAACTGCGCCACCCAGCTGCGAATGTGGTGCGGCTGCGCCAGGCGCAAATCCACGCCCGCCGCCGCCGCGCTGGCTTGCAGGCGCAGCAGCGCTTCGGTGTACATGGCCACCGTGCGCGGGGCCAGGCGGCGTTCTACGGTGAGGTGGCCCACAAACCGTTGCAGCTCGGGCTGAAGCGTGGCTTGAAGCCCAGGCTGCGACGCGGCCACCTTCAGCGCCCGATCAGGCTGCGCGCAGCCGCGACAGCGCAGCGCCGGACAGTTCGCCGATGCGCATCAGAAACTCGGTGCCCATGTCGGCTGCGTAGCGTGTGGCGTCGGGTGAGCCCAGCACCAGCAAGCCAAAGGCGCCTTCATTGGCGCCAGCGCCACCCTGCACAACACCCCGCAGCGGGATCATCGCCAGCGACAACACCGTGCCCGGCTCTTGCAGCCACTGCGCCGCTTCAAAGCCGGCGTTGACACCGCAATACGGCAAGGTCAGGCTGCTTGCAAAGCTCTTGACATCGGCGCTCACGTCGGCCGCCCAGGGCTGGCCGCTGTGCGCTTCTTCCACGCCCCACAACCTGATGGCGGCCTGCGGAATCATGAATTCATGCTGCAAGGATGCCACCATGCGCACCGGCAATTCGGCCGGCGCCGCCGTGGTGAGCATGCCGCGCGTAAAGCGGTGCAGGCGGTCGGCCAGGCCCACGTTTTCCTGGCCATGGCGGATCATTTCCACGATCTTCATCTCCAGGCCCTTGATGCGGTCGCGCAGCATTTCCATCTGCCGCTCTTGCAGCGACACGGCGCGGTGCCCGTGCGGGCTGGTGAGCTGCACGCTGCCCAGCAGTTCGGCATGGCGCTCAAAGAACGCGGGCGTGTTGGCCAGGTACTGGGCGATGTCGTTTTCGGTGATGCCTTGCACGCCAGAAGTGGTACTCACAGTTCAATCTCTCCTTGGAAAACGGTTTCGGCGGGGCCGGTCATCAACACGCTGGCGTCGTCTTGCGGCCACTCAATGAGCAAATCGCCGCCGCGGGTGTGTACTTCCACCCGGCGGCCCAGCCAGCCCAGCCGGATGCCGGCCACCACGGCCGCGCAGGCGCCGGTGCCACAGGCCAGTGTTTCACCGGCATCGCGCTCGTGCACACGAAGCCGCACTTCAGCGCGCGACACCACCTGCATGAAGCCCACGTTCACGTGGCGCGCAAAGCGTGCATGCGTTTCGATGCGCGGGCCCAGGGTCGCCACACGGGCCGTGTCCACATGGGGCACACGCTGCACGGCATGGGGGTTGCCCATGCTCAGCACGGCCACGTCCACACCTTCCAGCGGCCACAGCTCAAAGCCGTTTTCGCGGCGCGCCGTGAGGCCGCTGGCGTCAAAGGGAATGCGGGCGTGGTCAAACACGGGGCGGTTCATGTCCACGGTGACACGGCCGTCAGCACGCAGTTGCAGTTCAAGCACGTTGTTGACGGTTTCCACGCGCACGATGGGTTTGCTGGTGAGGCCCTGCGCGTGCACAAAACGCACAAAGCAGCGCGCGCCGTTGCCGCAATGCTCTACCTCGTCGCCACTGGCACCGTTGAAGATGCGGTAGCCAAAGTCCACGCCAGGCGTGCGGCTGCGCTCTACCAGCAAGATCTGGTCGGCGCCCACCCCAAAGCGGCGGTCACCCAGGCGGCGCAGTTGCTCACGCGTGAGCTGCAGGGGTTGCTGGGTGCCGTCGAGCACGACAAAGTCGTTGCCCGCGCCCTGCATCTTGGTAAACGGGAGCCGCATGCGCGGATTGTGATTGATGGCGTGACCCGTTCGCCCCACTTTGGCGGCGTAACACGGCATGGCCCGCACCGCCTGGATTGACCACAAGGAAGCCCAAATGCAACCCAACTCCCGCGCCAGCATCGGCGCCGATACAAACGCCCGCAAACATGCCAGGTCACGCAGCCGCTCACGTTTGGCAGCGTTGCTGTCGGCAGCGCTGCTTGGCACCCTGGCCCTGCCCGCCGCACAGGCCGCCGACACGCCCAGTGCGGCCACCGCTGCGGCGCTGGCCCGCTTTGACGGCGCCTGGGCCACCAAGCTGGGCGTGTCGCTGATCAAGGCCTACAGCGGCCACCTGCTGCTTACCGGCCGCGACACCGGCTCCAGTTGGGCGGCGCACTGCGTGCTGCGCAGCGGCAATGCCGTGTGCCGTGGCATGGGGCACACCAATGACGGGCAGGGCTTTGCGTTTGAAAGCACCATGTCGATGTCGGGTGAACGCCTCATCGACGACTGGCGCGCGCTCTTCTTTGACGACAACGAACTCAAAGGCAAGGACGCGCTGGTGCGGTTGGTGACACCGCAGTAGCGCTGGCGGCGCACGCAGCGCCCCGCCAGCGCGGGGCCCGTCAATACAAGGACGGCTGCCCCGGCGGGCGCGTCTTGAACCGCTTGTGCACCCACAAATACTGCTCGGGCAGCAGGCGGATCTGCGCCTCTATGAAGCGGTTCATGGCCGCCGCATCGGCCTCGGGGTTGTCGGTGGGCCAGCCTTCCCACGCGGGCAGGAAGCGCACGCGCCACCCTTGCCCACCGGGCAGTATTTCGGCCACCACGGGCTGCACGATCATGTTCAATGACCGCGCCAGGCGCGACGGCGCCAGCAGGGTGGCCGCCGGGTGGCCGAAGAAGGGCACAAAGGCGGCGTCGCGCAGCCCGAAATCCATGTCCGACGGGTTGAAGAAGGGCAAACCACGCTTGATGGCCCGCACCATGGAAATGGCGTTCTGGTGGCGCGGAAACATTTCGGCCAGCCCGAAGCGGCCGCGGCCCTGGCGCAAGGCCGCGTCCAGCACGGCGTTGCTCTGCACGGTGTACACGTTGCACACCTTCTTGCCCTGAAAGAGCTGCGTGGCCGCACCCGCCACGTCCACGCCCAAGAAGTGCGGCACCAGCCACATCACGGCGCGATCACTGCGTTCGGCCAGGTGGATGTCACCTTCCACATGAATCAGCCGCTTCAGGCGCGTGGGGCTGGCATACCAGAGCAGCGCACGCTCCAGCAGGCTGCGCGCCAGCCACTTGAAGTGCACCCGCACCAACGCCACGCGGGCCGCTTCGTCCAGCTCAGGCAGGCACAGTTGCACATTGCGCAGCGCCAACTTGCGCCGCCGCGTCGCCAGGTGATACAGCAGCACACCCAGGCCCCGGCCCAGCACCGCCTGCACACCCAGCGGCAGCCAGTGCAGCAGCCAAACGGCGGCCAACAGCGCGCGGGCCAGCAGGTTCATCACCATCAGGCGCCGTCCAGTCGGCGCGGCGCCTTGTAGCGGTGGTAACCCCACAAATACTGTTGCGGCCGGGCGCGGATCAGCAACTCCATCGACGCGTTGATGACCGTGGCCGCCGCCGTCATCCAGGTGTCTTCGTCCATCTGCCCCTTGGCCGGCAGCGGGGCCGCGAGCGGCTGCACACGCACCACATACCCCGCACCCTTGGGCAGCCGGTCTCCCCAGATCAGGCACACGGCGGCGTCGTTTTGCAGCACCAGTCGCGCTGCGAGGGTCATGGTGTAGGCCGGGTGGCCAAAAAACGGCGCCCACACACCCATGCCGTGGGGCGGCACCTGGTCGGGCAGCAGGCCCAGGGTTTCGCCCTTGCGCAGGGCCCGCATCATCTGCCGCACACCGGCCAGCGAGGCTGGCGCCGTGGCCAGCGCGGGCCGCGCACGGGCGGTTTCTTCCAGTTCGCGCAGCCAGGCCTGGCGCGCCGGGCGGTAGAGCACGGTGATGGGCTGGCGGGCGCCAAAGCGCTGGGCGTAGGCCTGCGCGCATATCTCGAAGCTGCCCATGTGCGGCGTCAGCAGCACCAGACCCTTGCCGGCTTCAAGCGCAGCGTCTATCAGTTCGGCGCCTTCCCAGCGCACGGGGTCATTGATGGGCTCGGCCGCCGGGCGCAGCCACAGGCGCGGCAGTTCCATCACCAGCTTGCCGGCTTCGGCCACCGAGGCGCGGCGTTCGGCGCCATTCAGGCCGGCCAGGTCGGCATTGAGCCTGAGCCGCCGCCGGTAGCTGGCCGACAGCAAGTAGGCGGCCCAACCCAACAGCGCGCCCAGAGCGTGCAAAAAGCGCAGTGAGCGCCCAGAAAGCCAAGCCAGCAGGAAAGACATCGTTCGTATACTTTGCGGATCGCCGAGTTAAAGAACAACTTGCGGGGCGATTGCGGGGCCTGAGCATAAAGGGCCACGCCGGGCAGCCTGCCTTGGGTGTTGCGAACAAGTCGCACCTGGGCAGTGGCCAATCAAAACCGCTAAAGCGTTCGCCGCGGCTCCAGAGATTCTGCCCAGCGACGACGCACCCGGTCAGCAACGCAACTCTTGGAGCTTTTTTCGTGGCGAACGACTTCCTCTTCACATCCGAATCCGTCTCTGAAGGCCACCCCGACAAGGTGGCTGACCAGATTTCAGACGCCATTCTTGACGCGATCTTCAAACAAGACCCGCGCAGCCGCGTGGCCGCTGAAACCCTGTGCAACACCGGCCTCGTGGTGCTGGCGGGTGAAATCACCACCAACGCACACGTGGACTACATCCAGGTGGCGCGCGACACCATCAAGCGCATCGGCTACGACAACACCGAGTACGG
>CAZUKT010000164.1:0-3733 GCA_964620975.1 uncultured Rubrivivax sp.
GTCCCGCTGTGATCCGGCCAGACGGCGTTTTGTAAACGCATGGCCGTACCCTAGTCAACGAATTGTCACTGAATCGTGGCGCTTGTCCCCGGCGGATGCAAGCCTACCCCTTGGGCAGGGGGCGAGTATTTACGCCCCCCAGCGCGCCGTGGCGCCACACCAAAACAGCACTCCTGTGCAGCGCTTTGCTGGGTGACGGCTGCTTGCGCGTGCTGCCTGCAGCAGCCACGGTCGCCCACGCGGCTAAGGGAAACTTGGGACCACTCAGTTCGTGGTGTCGTTGGGTCCGTACAACAAGATGAGCGCCTTCGCTGCGGCCCCGGGCGTGGTGCAGGGCCGCAGCCCGCCTGGCCCAGGCATATTGGCTGCGTTGTGTCACCCAAAGTCCGTCACGCGGGCGCCCATGGACAGCGCCTTTGGGCAGGGGAAACCTCAGGCCGTGACGAGCCTTGGCACAGCGGCAAGCAGCGTGCGCGTGTACGCGTGCTGCGGCCTGGCCAACACGTCGGCGCAGGCGCCCTGCTCTTCGATGAGGCCTGCCTTCATCACGGCCACTCGGTCGGCGATGTACTCCACCACACCGATGTTGTGGGTGATGAAGAGGTAGCTCACGCCCAGGTCCCGCTGCAGGTCACGCAGCAGATTCAGGATCTGCGCCTGCACCGACACGTCCAGCGCCGAGGTGGGCTCGTCGCAGATGATGAGTTGCGGCTCCACTGCCAGCGCACGGGCGATGGCAATGCGCTGGCGCTGGCCACCCGAAAATTCATGCGGGTAGCGCAGCAGGGCGTCCTTGCGCAGGCCCACCTGGTCCACCAGGCGCTCGAGCCGCGCGCGGCGTTGTGTGGCGTCCAGATCGGGCTGCAGCGCGGCCAGGCCTTCTTCCAGGATGTCGTACACCGGCATGCGCGGGTTGAGGCTGGCAAACGGGTCCTGAAAGATGATCTGCACCTGGCGGCGCGCGCTGCGCAAGGCATCGGCCTGCATCTCGAAGAGGTTGCTGCCGTTGAGCAACGCGCGGCCATCGGTCACCGAGATGTGCCGCAGCAATTGCACGATGGCCTTGCCGGTGGTGGTCTTGCCGCAGCCCGACTCGCCCACCAGCGCCAGCGTCTCGCCCCGCTGCACCTGAAAGGACACACCGCCCACGGCGTCAAAGTGGCCCTTGATGCGCTGCAGGATGCCGCCGCGGATGGGGAAACGCATGCGAAGGTCTTGCACGTCGAGCAAAGGGGTGCGCGATGCACCAGCACCCTCACCCCCGCCCTCTCCCGCAAGCGGGAGAGGGAGTGAGACCGAAGCGGCGGCGGCTTCAGGTCTGGCCGGCTTCGCCCCCTCTCCCGCCTGCGGGAGAGGGCTGGGGTGAGGGCCTGTGCCCGCCCCGCTGTAAAGCAAACAACGCACCTGATGCCGCGCCGACACCTCCAGCAAATCAGGCACGGTGCCCTCGCAGTGCGCCATGGCCTTGGCACAACGTGGCGCAAAGCGGCAGCCCATAAAGTCAGTGGTCAGCGGTGGCACGGTGCCGGCAATGGCTTCCAGCGGCCCGCCGCGCCGGTCACCCCCCGGCAGCGCACGCAACAAGGCCTGCGCGTAGGGGTGTTTGGGCGACGCAAAGAACTCGCCCGCCGGCGCCACTTCGATGATCTGCCCCGCGTACATCAGCGCCACGCGGTGTGCCATGCCCGAGACCACGGCCAGGTCGTGCGTGATGAGCAACATGCCCATGCGCTTTTCGCGTTGCAGGTCTTTGAGCAGGTCCAGGATCTGCGCCTGTATGGTCACGTCCAGCGCCGTGGTGGGCTCGTCGGCCACCAGAAAATCAGGCTCTGCGGCCAGGGCCACGGCAATCATCACGCGCTGTTTTTGCCCGCCGCTCATGCGGAAGGGGTAGTCGTCGATACGGCGCTCGGGCTCGGGGATGCCCACACGTTTGAGCCAGTCGATGGCCTTGGCGCGTGCAGCTTCTCCGCGCAGCGGCGTGTGGGTTTCTATGGCCTCGACGATTTGCTGGCCCACTTTCATCACCGGGTTCAGGCTGGTGGCCGGCTCTTGAAAGATCATGCACACACGCCCGCCGCGCACGCTGCGCATCTGCGCTTCAGGCAGGCCCAATACGTCGACACGGTCATTGCCATGGCCGATGTGGATGTCACCTCCGGCCACGTAGCCGTTTTCGGGCAGCAGGCGCATCAACGCCAACGCCGTCATGCTCTTGCCGCAGCCTGATTCACCCACCAGCGCAAAGGTCTCGCCACGTTCTATGGCCAGCCGCATGCCGTCAATGGCGCGCACCAGGCCGGTCTCGCTTTCAAGCTCGACCCGCAGGTCTTGAATGTCCAACATGGTCAGGCCGCTTTCTTCAGTGCCGGCTTGGGCGCCGGCCGGCGGCGCCGCAACATGCGGGTGCGCGGGTCAAAGGCGTCACGCACGCCGTCGGCAAACAGGTTGGCTGCCAGCACCAGCGTCACCATGAAGCCAAAGGCCGAGGCAAAGCTCCACCACACCACCGGGTCGCGGCTCATTTCATTGCGGGCCAGGTTGATCATGCCGCCAAAGCTGTTCATGGACGGGTCCACGCCCACACCCACGTAGGACAGCACGGCTTCGTAGAGGATGAGCGAGCTGAATTCAAGCACCGTGACGATGAGCATCAGGTGCGCCACGTTGGGGAAAATGTGCCGCGCCATGATGCGCGCGTGGCTCACGCCAAAGGCACTGGCGGCCTGCACGTATTCAAGCTCACGCAGCTTCATGGTTTCACCCCGCAGCAGCCGGCACAGGCTGGCCCAGCCGGTGAGGCCCAGCACCGTGCACAGCAAAAAGAGCTTCAGGTCGGCACGTTCAGCGCCGGTCTCGAAGAGGTCGGGGTTCTTGTCCAGAAACACCTGCACCATCAGCACACAGGCCGCGATCAGCAGCACATTGGGCACCGACGACAACACGGTGTAGATGTACTGGATGAGCTCGTCCACCCAGCCCTTGAAGTAACCCGCCAGCAAGCCCAGGCCCACGGCCAGGGGCAGCGTGGCAATGGTGGCCAGGGTGCCGATGACAAAGGCCGTGCGTATGCTCTTGAGGCTCTGGTACAGGATGTCGTTGCCGGTGAGGTCGGTGCCCAACAGGTGGTAGGGGCCCGACAACGCCGTGGCCGGCCCCACCACCAGGCAAAGCACCCACACCGTGCCCAGCGCCACATGCCAGGGCACGTGGTCGTGGCGCGCACGGATGCGGGCCCAGGTAGCGGCCAACGGGGCCCGCCGGGCACGGGCAATCAGCAGCAGCAGCAAAGCACTCAGCAACACGGCAGCCAGCGCGCCCCAGGCCAGGCCCACAGCCGCGCGCGCGGCAATGTCAGCGGCCCAGTCGGCATCGGGTTGGGCGAGATGCTTGCCGCCAAATTCAAGGCGCGGCGCCACACGCTTGACCACACCGTCCACCAGCAGTGATTCTTTGGTGAAACCCAGGTAGGACATGGGCCGCGAGTAGGTCGATTCGCGTGCGGCCAGCAAGTCGCTGAGCGTGGCGTCCAGCAAAGACCGGGTGCGTGAGTCGTAGGCCGCCGCAGCGTCCTTCACACCCGCAGCCGCCGCCAGCAAAGGCCGGTAGTGCACGCTGTCGAGCAGCGTCACGCCCAGGCACAGCACCAGGCTCTCGGACAAGCCCTTGGCGCGCGCCGTGCGCACATAGTCCTTGCCGATTTCCTCAAGGAACATGGCCCGGTACAAACGCG
>CAZUKT010000164.1:3743-8934 GCA_964620975.1 uncultured Rubrivivax sp.
GGCCAGCTCGGGCTTGCGCAAAACGGCAAATGTGTAGGCCACCAGGTCCGCCAACAGCAGCCACACGGCGGCGTCGGTCCACAGGAGTACGAACTTGGGCATCTCGATGGCTCCTGCTCAGCTCAGGCGGACACGTGGGTCCACCCAGGTGTAGGCCACGTCAATGAGCGCAAAGGTGGCGATGTACAGCAGCGAGCCCACAAACACCATGCTGCGCACCACGGCGAAATCTTGTTTGCTGATGGCTTCAATCACGTAGGCGCCCAAGCCTGGCAGGCCAAAGAAGCTTTCAAACACCAGGCTGCCCAAGAAGACATAGGGCAAATAGCTGCCTGCGCTGGTGACGATGGGAATGAGCGCGTTGCGCAGCACGTGGCGGTACAGCACCAGGCTCTCGGACAAGCCCTTGGCGCGTGCCGTGCGCACATAGTCCTTGCCAATTTCTTCCAGGAACATGGCCCGGTACAAACGCGCTTCGCCGCCCAGCCGTGCAATCAGGCTCAGGCCTATGGGCAGCAGCAAAAACTTGACGGCGTCCAGCCCCGGCGCGTAGCCCGAAATGGGTGCCAGCTTGAGCACGCGCGAGAACAGGTACTGCCCGACGATGATGTAGAACAGGCTGCTGATGGACAGCATCAGCACACAGCTGACCACGCCCCAGAAGTCGAGCCTTGAATTGCGGAACATCACCAGCAGCAGCGCAAAGGCCGTGCTGGCCACCACCTGCAGCACAAACAGGGGCAGCGCCATTTGCAGGCTCACCACCATGCGCTGGCCCACCTCGTGGCCGATGTCGCCGGCGCTTTCACTGTCGGCACGGCCAAAGTCCAGTGCCACGAGGCTGACCGACCGTTCCCAGAAGATGGTCTTGGTGACCTGTTCTGCGCCTTGTTTTTGCGGGTTGAAGTAAAGCGGCTTGTCGTAGCCGCGCTCTGACTTCCACTTCTCTATGGCTTCTTGCGTCACCCGCTTGCCACCCAGGTTGAGCCGGGCCATGTCGTCGGGGGTGTTGACGGTGAAGAAGAGGATGAAAGTGGCCAGGTTCACACCCAGCAGGATGAGCACGCCGTAGCCGATGCGGCGCAGGATGAAGTTGAACATCTTGGTTTGCGCTCCGCTTCGCTCAGGCCAGCACTTCACCGCGTGCGTTGGTGCGCTCGCGAAGCTTCAGGTGGCGGCGTGCCACCCATACCAGGGCGGCCACCACCAGGGCGATCAACCCCAGCGGCCACCACACCGGGTGGTTCCAGGCCGCCAGGCTGGCCAGGCGCTGCTTCACATCCACGCGCAAGTAGCGGCCGTGGTCACGGATCAGGATGGCCGGCTTGAAGTTGTGCACCCACTGCTGCGCCGCTGCCGACGCGTAGGGATAAAAGCCCATGGTCCAGGGTGCGTCCTGCCGCACCAGCGCCACCATCTGGTCCACGAGCTTTTGTTTTTCGGGGCCGTCGTCCAGCGTCTTCATCTGCGCGAAGAGGCGGTCGTATTCGGGGTTGGCGTAGTTGGACGTGTTTTCGCCGTCAAACTTGGTCTTGCCGGTGGGGCCGTAAAGCAGGAAGAGAAAGTTCTCGGCGTCGGGGTAGTCGGCGTTCCAGCCCAGCCAGAACACCTGGTACTTGCCCTTGCGCACCTTGTCCTGGAACTGGTTGTTGTCGGTGGCACGCACCTCCAGCTGCACGTCGATCTTGGCAAATTGCCGCACCACCCAGTCGATCTCGGGTTTGCGCTCGGGCGTGGCCGGGGCGTAGAAGTCGTAGTTCAGCACCAGGGGCTTGCCGGTCTTGGCGTCGCGGCCGCTTGGGTAACCGGCCTCTTCCATCAGCTTCTTGGCTTCGGCGATGGGGCGGCGCTGCGCCTTGCCATCCTTCCAGACATGGGTGACGGGGTTGACACCTTCGGCCGTGCCTTCACGCGAGCCAAAGATGCCTGGCGGCAGCGGGCCCTGTGCCGTGTCGCCGGCTTTCTTGGGAAAGACCTTGGCGTACTCCTCCCAGTCAATGGCAATGCTGATGGCCTGGCGCAGCTTGCGGTTGCGTGCCTGGGTTTCGGCGCTGTTGACGCCCGCCTCGCCGTCGCCAATGACGGGGTCGAGCATGTTGAAACCAATGAAGTAGCTGTTGACGTCAGAGCCGCGGTTCAGCCGGAAGCCCTTGTCCAGGTATTCGGCACGCACTTCTTCGCTGTCCTGCATGGCCACCAGGTAGTCCATGCCGGTGTCGGTGCGCTCAAACACTTCCACGTCGTAAAAGCCCTGGCGGAACTTGCCGCGCTGCGGCACGGCTTCGCGTTCGATGCTGGACACCAGCGTGTCAATGAAGGGCATGGTCTTGCCGCAGTCGTCCAGCAGGCCGGCTTCCTTGTCGCCGGGCATGCCTTCGCAGGGGTAAGGCTCGCCCCGGTAGTTGGGGTTGCGCTTCATCACGTGGTAACGGTCCTTCACGAACTCCACCATCATGTACGGGCCCGTGCCCACGGGCCAAACGTCCAGCGTCAGGCCACGCTCGGCCATGCCGGGCTGGGCGTAAAAGGCGTCGGCTTCCCAGGGCACAGGCGCCATGAAGGTCATCTGCATCCAGTAGCTCCACTGCGGGTACTTGCCCTTGATGCGGATGCGCAGCAGATGTTTTTCAGGGGCGCTCGCGCCCGCCAGCGGCCACTTGCGGAAGTCCAGGAAAGGTTTGTCCTGGCTGGCCGGGTCCAGGCCTTTGCGCAGCGCGGCGTCTTCTTGTTTGATGAGCGTGCCGTAGTCCTTCAAGCCCACCACGTATTCGGCAAAGGTACTGAAGATGGGCGCCGTGATGCGCGTGGTGGCGTGGCGCTTGAGCGCATAGACAAAGTCTTCGGCCAGCAGCTCACGCGTGCCCTGGTGCTCAAACTGCAGCGGCGTGCGGCGCTCGCCCAGGTCCCCCGGCTTCATGGCGTGGTAGCGGTACTGGCCCTGTGCGTCGGTGGCCAGCGCCGGGTGCGGCTGAAAGCGGATGCCGGGTTTGATGGGCACGTCGTACACGCTCTCGGCCACGTCGGCCGAAGGCGCGTCGTCAGGCAGTGAGTTGCCGTTTTTGTCCAGGTAACGTGGCTTGGCCACGGCGGCCGCCGTTTTGGGCACCAACTGGAAGGGGCGCTTCAGGTAGTGGTAGCCATAGGGCGGCTCGTAGATCTGGTAGGTGTAGGGCGTGTCGTTGTTCCAGTAGCTGGCCGTGGGGTCCAGATGCCGGGGCGACGATTCCTGCACCGCCGTGTGCAGCGTGTTGGCCGAGGCCGAAACCTCGGGCCAGGGATTGTTGTTGCAGGCGCTCAGGCCCAGCGCGGCCAGGCCGGCGGCCAGCAAGTGCCGCAGCCCGCGTGACGGGCGATGGGCTTGCAAGGTGTGCGTCGAGCACCGGGTCTTCAATGGTCCGCGCATGCGGCCTCCAGGGTTTGCGCCACCCGGCCGCAGGATGGCTGCACAGCGGGTGTCAAAAACAATCGCGCCTTCAGGCTGCCCGCAGCTTGTGGCCAGGCCGCCCTGAAGGCGAATAGCGAATTCTAGGCCGGGCCCCGGTCATGCCGACCCAGGGTTTGCCACGCCAGCCCGGCTGGCATGCGTCGTGGCTCACCAGCCAACAAGCGTGTCCCGCCCCTGCACCACCAGTTGCACCCGCACACCCAAGGGCAGCGTGACCTTGGGGTGCACATGGCCAAACGGCAGCCCGGTGATGATGGGCGTGGGGCACACCGATCGCAGATGCGCCACGGCCGTCTTCAGCGTGTAGCCCCGGTCCAACGGGGACGGCTTGAATGCACTGAAAGCGCCCAGCACCACCGCCTTCTGGCGCGCCAGCACGCCGGCCTGGTGCAGTTGCAGCAGGCAACGCTCGACCCGGTAGGGGTGTTCGTTGACGTCCTCCAGGAACAGCACCCCGCCCTTGGTAAGCGCAGCACGCGGCCAGTGCGCCGTGCCCAGCATGGACACCAGCATGCTCAGGTTGCCGCCCCAGAGATTGCCGCGCACGTCCAGCCCGTCAAAACCCGGCTCGGTGCGGAAGCCCACCGCTTCCAGCTCACCGCCCATGGCTTCAAGGAAGCAGTCGCGTGTGACCTCGTCCACACCGCCGGCTTCGTCAGCGCGGCTGAAGTCGTCCAGCGCCATGGGCCCGGCCCAACTGCTGGCGCCGGTGTGTTGCCACAGGGCCATCTGCAAGGCCGTCAGGTCGCTGTGGCCCACCCAGCGTGTGCCCTGCGCCACGCTGCGCGCCAGCAGCGGCCAGTCGATGCGGTCGAGCAGCCGCGTCAAGCCGTAACCCCCGCGTGTGGCCATGGCGATGGACGGCGCCTGCGTGGCCACGCGGTGCAGGGCCGCCAGCCGGGTGTCGTCGTCGCCACCAAAGCGCTGGCTGCGGGCCAGCGCGCTGCCGTCCAGCTGGGCGTCAAAACCGAGTGCGCGCAGGCGGCGCAGCGCCAGCCGCAACGGCGGCGCCCTGGGCACCACGCCCGCGGGGGTGAAGAGTGTCAGGAGCGTCATGTGGGGTGCCATGCGAGTCATGCGTCGTGCGGGGGCGGGCCCAGTTCAGTGGCCTCGCCGGTGGGGATGGACAGGTTGCCCGCCACCTGTGGAAGGTCTTCACCGGCGCCCTGGCCCGCAGGGGCAAGGCCGCCATTCGGGGCGCCCGCCGCGAGCGCTTGCACGCGCTCTGCGCGCTGCTGCCGCCGACGCTGGGCAAAAAAGTCGCGCAGCAGTTGCCCGCTGGGCTCGGCCATCACGCCGCCCACCAATTCGGTCTGGTGGTTGAGCTGCCCCTGCGCAAACAGGTTCAGCACCGAGCCGGCGGCCCCGGTCTTGGGGTCGGATGCGCCAAACACCACGCGCTTGAAGCGTGCGTGCAAAAGCGCCATCGAACACATGGCGCAGGGCTCCAGCGTCACGTAAAGCTCGCAGTCGGGCAGGCGGTAGTTTTGCAGGAGTGTGGCGGCATGGCGCAGCGCCAGGATTTCGGCGTGCGCGGTGGGGTCATGGGTGGTGATGGGGCGGTTGTAGCCGGTGGCCACCACCTGCCCTTCACGCAGGATGACCGCGCCCACGGGCACCTCGCCCACCAGCAAGGCGTTGTGGGCCTGGTCCAGGGCCAGGCGCATGCCGTAGTCAAAGGGGCTGTGGTTCATGGCTTGCCGGCCTGCTGCTGCTGCGCCCAGGCCTGGCGGCGCGCCGCCCGCT
>CAZUKT010000165.1:0-8927 GCA_964620975.1 uncultured Rubrivivax sp.
CAGCAGCGGGCCACACACTGCCGCGCTGCGCCCTGCCTGGCACGCGCCGATCTGGTACGCGCTGCACGGCAACAGGCCCAGTTGGGCGCGCAAGCCCTGGCCGCGGCCACGGCCCAGCAACCGCCCGGCATGTGGGTACCGGCGCGGGTGGTGTTTCTGCAGGCCTGGGAGCCGGTGCAGGTGGCGCTGACTGAAGCGCAGCGTGACAGTCACCTGGCATACCTGCAAGCCGTGGTTGCCGATGGCACAGTCATCGACGACAGCCGCCTGGCCGCCTTCACGGCCGTAGACGGCCTGCCGCAGGCCGACCGGCTGTGCGCCCACTGCCGCGGCCACTGCTGCCAGCACGGACTGGGCTGGCACGCCTTCATGGACCAACGTTCGCTGCAGCGCTGGTGCGAAACGCAAGAAGGCGCCACGCTGGACGACGCCGTGCATTACTTCATGGCCCAGTTGCCCGCCGCGCACGCCGACGGTGGCTGCCTGTACCAGGGTGAACAGGGCTGCGTGCTGCCGCGTGCGCAGCGTGCCGATATCTGCAACGGCTTTGCCTGCCGGCCGCTGCAAGAGGTGCAGCAGGCCGTGCTCGACAACCCGCACGCCACGGTGGTGGCGCTGAGCGTGCATGCCGGGCAGGCGCAGCGGCCGGCGCTTGTCAGCGCCAGCACCACCCTGACACTGAAGCTGCCACCACATGCGCTGGCGTCGGCAGGCTGAAGGCGGATGCGCCAAGCCCAAGCCGGGCGCACCCCTACAAGGCAAGTGGGTGGCACCAGTGGCCGCCGCTATCCTGGCAGCGTGTTGCCTGCCACCGCTGCTTGCCGCTTCTGCCGACACGCACTTGACGCGCAGGCGGCGGCGGCGGCGGCCGGCCGTACACATTTCGAACGTTCGGCGTGCCGCGCCGAGGCCCTGGCCGACGTGCAGGCGCAACACCGCCGCAAGGTGGGCCAGCGGGCCCAAGCTGCAGCAGCCGGCTTGCCCGGGTTCAGGGGCATGCCCGTGCTGCTGCAGCGTCAGGCCGTGCCCCGGGCCCTGGTGCCGCTGGCGCAGGAAGATCGCGACTTTCTGGCGGCGCGCTGGCAGCAGGCCTGGGACCACCGGTTGCAGTTGCACGCCGAGGGCGACGACTCTGAAGACACGCTGCCCGCGCAGGCCAACGCCTTGTGCGCCCATTGCGGCGGGGGCTGTTGTGCCAATGGCGGCCAGCAGGCTGCCTTTGTGGACCACAGCCTGCTGCTGGCGTGGCTGGCCGGGCATGCTGGCCAGACGCTGCAGGACGCCTTTGCCGACTACCTGGGCCACCTGCCGGCGCAACACGTGGCGGGGCAGTGCTGTTACCAGTCGGCCACTGGTTGCGCGCTGCCCCGCAGGCTGCGCGCGGCCACCTGCAACCGCTACCGCTGCGAGGCCCTGGACACGCTGGGCACGCACCTGGCCGAAGACCCCCAGGCCAGCGCCGTGGTACTGACCTGGGACGGGGGGCAGCTGCAATCTGCGGGCAGTTTTCAGGGCGGGCGCTTCACGCCGCTGGACGGCCTGGTCGAGCCTTGAGTATTGAGCCTTGCGCCTTGCGTCATTCGCCATGCCCCACGACCGCATGAAAGCCCTGGCTCGCAAGTGGGTGACGCCCCGCTTGGCCTGGCCGGCCGTGCTGTGTAGCGTGCCAGTGAGCGCGCAGCGCAAAAGGAAATCCCGTGAACGCCACCATCCAGATGCACGATCTGCGCCGCCACGCCGTGGCGCGCAGCCTTTTTGCGCCCACCACGCTGCCCAAGGCCATCACGCGCCTGGGTTTTGTGCAGGCCGACCCGATACGCGCCCCGGCACGCGCGCAAGACCTGACGCTGCGCCACCGCGTCAAGGGCTACTGCGCCGGTGACCTGGAGCGGCGTTACGCCAGCCTGCCCATCGAAGAAGACTTCTTCATCAACTACGGCTTTGTGCCGCGGGCCACGCACGCACTGATGCACCCACGCACGCCGCGCACGGTGTGGCCCAAGGCGCGCTGGAAGCAGGCCCACGAGGTGTTGGCCTTTGTGCGTGAACACGGCGTGGTGCACCCGCGTGAAGTGGACGCCGCCTTTGACCACGGCAAGACAAAAAACTGGTTCGGCGGCAACAGCAACGCCAGCACGCAGTTGCTCGACGGCATGCACTACCGCGGCCTGGTGCGCATTGCCCGGCGCGAAGGCGGTGTGCGCCTGTATGCGGCGCGTGAAGCCACGCCACCTGCCATGGACCCCCGTGCGGCGATGGACACGCTGGTGGACGTGCTGGTGGCCAAGTACGCGCCACTGCCCGAACGTTGCCTGATGACCGTGGTGTCGCACCTGCGTTACGGCGCGCCACACTGGGCGGCCGAACGCCGCACCGCCGGCATACGCGCCAAGGCGCGCTTGCCCGGCGCGGTGGTAGACGGCCAGCGCTGGGTGTGGCCGGCCGGTGAGAACCCCGCCAGCAAGCGCCATGCGGCCGCTGACACGGTGCGGCTGCTGGCCCCATTTGACCCCGTGGTATGGGACCGCACACGTTTTGAACTGCTGTGGGGCTGGGCCTACCGCTTTGAGGCCTACACCCCGGCGCCCAAGCGGGTGCGTGGCTACTACGCGCTGCCGCTGCTGTGGCGCGACCAGGTCATAGGCTGGGGCAACGTGGCGGTGGCCGGCGGCGCGCTGAAGGCAGACCTGGGCTACGTGTTGGGCCACGCGCCACGTGAAGCCGGCTACAAGGCCGCACTGGCCGACGAGTTGCAGCGCATGGGTGTGTTTCTGGGCCTGAGCCGCATCACACGCTAGTCGGCTCTGAACAGGGGCTCAAAAGGTGCGTCGCCCAGCGCGCTGCACACGCGGTTGCGGCCCTGGGCCTTGGCGCGGTAGAGCTGCACATCGGCGGCGGCCAGCATGGCTTGCGCCTCGGCCGCTGCCTGCGCGGCGGCGTTGCCAGCCGCACCACGGGGGCCGGCCTGCGCGGCCGCTTCGGGCAGGCCGGCCACGCCGATGCTCAGCGTGGGCACCAGCAGCGGCATCATCTGCGGCCAGTCAAAGCCGGCCACACGCCGGCCCAGCTGGTGGCACAGCACCAGCGCTTCGTGCACACCGGTGTCGGGCAGCAGCAGCACCATTTCGTCACCACCCAGCCGCGCCACCAGATCGCTGGGGCGGGTCTGGGCCCGCAGCAACTGCGCGATGGTGCGCAGCACCTGGTCACCCAGCGCGTGGGAACCCTGGTCGTTGATCTGCTTGAAGTGGTCCAGGTCCAGCAGCACCAGCGACAGGGGCCGCCGGTAACGCAGCGCACGCTCCACCTCCAATGCCAGCCGGCTGTCAAAGCTGCGGCGGTTGGCCAGGCCGGTGAGCGCGTCTTCACCGCTGAGCCGGCGCAGTTCTTCCACCAGCGTTTCGCGCTCGTGGCCCACGGCCAACAGGCGTGCATTGAGTGCGGCCAGCTCCTGGCTGCGCTGGCGCTGCGTGGCGAGTTCGGCTTCAGACCGCTCCAGCTTCAGGCGCGCCTCCAGCGTGTGCAGTTTTTGCTTGGCCGCGTCGGCGCGCAAGCGGTCTTGCAGCGCGTGGAAGCGGCGGTGGGCGGCCAGGGCGTCGGCCAGGAGGCCCCTTGCCTCGTAGGTGTCCACCAGCGAGGCCAGCGTGCTGGCATGCTGCTCGGCCAGTTGCAGCTGGCAGAACAAGCTGTCGGCCTGCTCCAGCACCGCCACGGCCTCGGCCAGTTGGCCGCTGCGCCGCAGCACCTCACCCAGGCTGCCCAGCGACACGGCTTCCATGCGCCGCCCGGTGAGCGTGCGGGTGATGGCCAACTGGCGCTGCAGCGTGGCCAGCGCCTCTGACCACTGGCCCAGCTCGCGCTGCGCAGCCGCCAGCGTGTCCAGGCACGACACCACAAAGCTCGGGTGGTCACTCTGCCGGGCCAGTGGCAAGGCCGCTTCCACACCGGCCACGGCCTGGGCAAAGTGGTCTTGCGCGGCGGCATGGTCACCCGCTGCCACAAGCCGGGTGCCCCAGCACACCTGCGCATAAGCCAGGTTGTTCAGCGTGCAGGCACGGTGGTAGTCGTCACCCAGCCGCCAGTAGATGGGCAACACCTCCTGGTAAAGCGCCACGGCCTTGGCGTCTTCGCCCAGCATGTTGGCCACCACGGCGGTGTCGAGCAGGGCGTCGGCCTCGCCGATGGCGTCACCCGCCGCGTGGCTGATCGCGCGCGCGGCCTCAAAGGCCTGCAGCGCGTCGCCGGTGCGGCCCAGCATCGTCAAGGCAATGCCGTGGTTGACGTGGGCGGTGGAATGCGCCCGCGCATGGTCGTCGGCACGTGGCTCGGGCAGGTTGGCAAACAGCGCCACGGCCTCCTGCGCCGTTTGCGCGGCGGGCACCAGCTCGCTGCCGTGGCGCAGGCAGCACGAATGCATCGACAAGGCGTGCGCCAGGGTGCTGGGCTGGCCCAGCGCCCGCGCCAGCTCCACCGCCTCGGACGCCGCCTGCGCGCCCAGGGCCGGCGCGCTGGTGCGCTGCACACGCGCCTGGGCGAGCAGCGCCTGGATGCGCAAGGCGGTGGCAACGGTTTCGGAAGGGGGGGCGTTCATGGGCGGCAGCAAACCCTGGCTTTTACCCGATGCGGCCATGCCGCCATACGGCCGGCGCCGCTACGGGGGCACGCCGTTGACGGCCCGGCAGCGTGCGATGTCGCAGGCCGTGGGCAGCAGCGAGCGGTACTCGGGCAGGGCCTTGTACGAGCCGCCGTCGCGGGTGCTGCAGGTGTCGCCCTTGCCGTTGTCGTAGTAGCTCATCACGTCCACGCAGCGGCGTGAATGTGCCATGAGGCCGAAGAAGTGACCCATCTCGTGGCTGATGGCCATTTGCAGCGTGTCGGCGGCGGGGTGGCGCGGGTTGCGCCGTGCCAGCAGGCCAAACATGTCGGCGCTGAGCGACAGCGTGCGCTGGCTGAGGTTGGCCAGGGCGAAGTTGCCACGCGTTTCAAACGCGTTCCACTGCACCACCACGGTCTTCACGTCACCGGGCTCGGGCTCGCCGGCCAGCAGCTGCACCGGCACGCCGCAGGCCAACCAGGCCTGCGCGGCGGCCTGTACCGCAGCACGCACCTGGTCAGCGCTGAAGCGGCTGGGCGCACCGCCGTGGCGGTAGGCCAGGCGCACCGGGCCGCCGGCGGGGCGGTCGCGGCCGTCAGGCCAGGTGGTTTGTTCGCCGGCCTGGCAGGTGGCCATTTCCTGGTCGCGCACCGACACGGGTGGCGCAGACAACGCCGGGGCAGACGTCAGCACAAGCAGGCACAGCCACCACAGGCGCGGGCACATGGTCATCGACTCGGGCATACAGACACGGCCCGCATTTTCTGCGCAGCGGCGGGCGCGGCGACAATTCCGCCTGCGCACCTTTCAACATCTTTCCACCACCCGGAACCACCATGAGCAAGCCCCTGGGCACCCCGCTGTCACCCCACGCCACGCGTGTCATGCTGCTGGGCAGCGGCGAGCTGGGCAAGGAGGTGCTGATTGCACTGCAGCGCCTGGGCGTGGAGACCATTGCGGTCGACCGCTATGCAAACGCGCCCGGCCAGCAGGTGGCGCACCACGCGCACACCATCACCATGAGCGACCCCGTCGCGTTGCGCGCGCTGATCGAGGCCGAGAAGCCCGACCTGGTGGTGCCCGAGATCGAAGCCATCGCCACGCCCGTGCTGCAGGCGCTGGAAGCCGAAGGCGTGGTGCGCGTGATCCCCACCGCCCGCGCCGCAAGGCTGACCATGGACCGCGAAGGCATCCGCCGCCTTGCCGCTGAAACCCTGGGCCTGGCCACCAGCCCCTACAAGTTCTGCGACTCGCTGGCTGAGCTGCAGGCGGCCATCGACGCCGTGGACGACCAAGGGATTGGCTACCCCTGCATCGTCAAGCCCGTGATGAGCAGCAGCGGCAAGGGCCAGAGCAAGATCAACGGCCCGGCCGACGTGGCCGCCGCGTGGCACTACGCCATGGCAGGCGGCCGCGTGAGCCACGGCCGCGTCATCGTCGAAGGCTTCATCGACTTTGACTACGAGATCACGATGCTCACCGTGCGTGCGCTGGGTGAAGACGGCACGGTGCAGACGCATTTTTGCGCACCCATCGGCCACATCCAGGTGCAAGGCGACTACGTGGAAAGCTGGCAGCCACACCCCATGCACCCCGCGGCGCTGCAGCGCGCGCAGGACATGGCCCGCACCATCACCCAGGACCTGGGCGGCCAGGGCCTGTTTGGCGTGGAACTGTTTGTGAAGGGTGACATGGTGTGGTTCAGCGAAGTCAGCCCGCGCCCGCACGACACCGGCATGGTGACCATGGCCACGCAATGGCAGAACGAATTTGAATTGCACGCCCGCGCCATCCTCGGCTTGCCGGTGGACACGGCGCTGAAGAGCCCGGGTGCGAGCGCGGTGATCTACGGCGGTGTGGATGCCACCGGCGTGGTCTTTCACGGTGTGGCCGATGCATTGCGGGTGCCGCAGACCGAACTGCGCTTGTTTGGCAAGCCCGAGAGCTTTGTCAAACGCCGCATGGGCGTGGCCTTGGCGTATGACGCTGACGTGCAGGTGGCGCGCACACGCGCCAAGCAGGCGGCGGCGCTGGTGCGGCCCGCTCAGGCGTAGACCCGGCCGCTGTCGGCCCGGCCGTGGGCCAGCAGGTGGCGGCAGTAGGCGTCCAGCGGCGGCAGCGGCAGGCCGCTGGCGATTGAGGCCTTGGCCGCTGCGGTAGCCTGCGTGTCGGCCCACAACAGCGCGGCTTCGTTCCATTCGTCCACATGCGCCAGCGCGCCACCGGGCACGGCCTGCGCCACTTGCAGGAAGGCACCGCGCACCTGGACTGATGTGTCCAGCAGGTCGGCCATGGCCGACGTGGCTGCGGTGGCGCTGAACTGCACGTGCTGCGCACCGAGCTTCAGGCCACACCACCAGCAGCCCACGTGTACACGACCCGGCTCCAGAGCCGACGCGTCAGGCGGGTGATCAGGCTCAACGTCGGCTGCGGCATAGGCCACCAAGGCGTCATCGGCTGCCAGGCTCAGCGTCAGGCAGCGTGTGCTTGCCCCGCCTGGCCCGGCAGCCTGTTCAGAGTCACCAGCACACGCTTCAAAGCACAGTGGCGACATGCGCTGCATCAAGCCGGCCACGCCCCCGGCCAGCGCCGCCTGCACACGCAGGCGGTCAGCCGGCGCCAGGTGCGGCAGCAGCGCGTTCACCAGCGCCGCCGCCTGCGCCAACGGCGCCATCACCTCGACCGTGGTCACTGCACCCACCGCCGTTCAGCGCGCCGCCAGCAGCGCCTGCGCCAGTTCCACAAAACCGGCGCCGGCACGGGACGGCGTGATCCACGCCGGCAGGTGCTGCAGCCGGCCGCGCAGGTCCAGCACATTGGCCACGCCCACGGCGTGCGGGAAGAAGGCGAACATGGGTTCGTCGTTGGGCGAATCGCCGGCAAAGACGATGCGCTCGCGTTCGGCGTCCAGGTCCAGGCCACAAAGCTCTTGCAGCATCAGCCGTGCGGTGCCCAGCTTGTCCCATTGGCCAAACCAGCCGTTGACGTGGATGCTGCTCACCTTGGCCGTCATGCCGGCGGCCTGCATCAGCGCCACGATGTGGTCCACGGCAGAAGCAGGCAGCGGCGGCACGTCTTCGCAAAAGTCGATGGCCAGGTCATAGAGCCGGCAGAACTGGTCCGACGCCAGGGCGCAGCCGGGCACCTGGCGCAGCACCTGCGCACGCACGTCGGCCAGGCGGCGCGCAGCGTCCTGCCGCTGCGCTGCGCTCAGCAAGTGGCGCGTGTGCAGCTTGCCGCTGGCGGCGTCGTGCCACATGTAGAAGGCGCCGTTTTCGCCAATCACACCGCGCACCGGCCACATGCGGGCAAAGTGGTCGCACCAGCCCGCAGGGCGGCCGGTGACCGGAATGACACGCAGCCCGGCGCGATGCAGCGCATCCAGCGCGCCATACGCAGCGGCGGTGAGCCGGCCTTCCGTGGTCAGCGTGTCGTCGATGTCGGTGAGCACAGTATGAAACCCCGCCGCCACGGCCGCCGGCATGTCAGCCAGCGGCTGCAATGCTGCGGGCATCTGGCGTGCAACGCCGTGGGCTTTCATGCGGCGTGCCGCCGTGCACAGACTGGCGGCCCTTGACGCGTGTCAAGCCGCCGCAACGGCCAAGTGCCGATCATGATGTTCAACCCCACCCGCAAAGAACAAGTCATGGCCAAGCATACCGTTGCACCCCCCGCCCCCGGCAAGCGTGGCACGGTGGCGCCTGCCAAGCGCGCAGCCACAGCACGCAAGGCGCCGCTGCCCCGGGGTGCCGCACTGCCGGTGGCCGTGCCAGCCACGGCGCCAACGGCCAAGCGCAAGCCGCGCCAGGCCGCAGCGGGCGACGTGGTGGACACACGCAGCCCCGAACGTGTCGAGCGCAGCGCCGTGTCGCGCGCCACCACCCGGCGCGAAACGGTGTCGGCCCTGGCGCTGTCTGACGTGCTGATGCGCCACGCCCATGCCGCCCAGAACCCGGGCACCGCGCCGGCCGCTGAAGACGACTGGCTGGCGCAGGTGCGCGCGCTGATACAGGGCGCGTCGCCCGACGAGGCCAAGGCGTTGCAGCGCCTGCTGTTTGACAGCGGCAAACCCAGCGCGCCCACCACCGACCCCGACACCGAATTGGCCCCCGGCTGGCGCGAAGGTGGCTACCCGTACAAGAACCTGATGTCGCGCCGCCAGTACGAAAAGCAGAAGTACCGGCTGCAGGTCGAATTGCTCAAGCTGCAGGCCTGGGTGAAAGAAACCGGGCAGCGTGTGGTGATCTTGTTTGAGGGCCGCGACGCCGCCGGCAAGGGAGGCACCATCAAGCGGCTGATGGAAAACCTGAACCCCCGCGGCGCGCGCGTGGTG
>CAZUKT010000166.1:0-656 GCA_964620975.1 uncultured Rubrivivax sp.
GAGCTTTGACACGCCCAAGGGCAAGATGACCTTCCGCAAGGAAGACCACCAGGCGATGCAGAGCATGTACCACTTCAAGATCAAGGCCGACCCGGCGTTTGCCTGGGGCGTGCCCGAACTGGTGCGTGAGATCAAGCCTGAAGAGATGGACGTGCCCGTGCGCAACAAGCGCTGAGTGCGCCGTGCTCGAAACCCGCGATCTCACGGTTCGCTTTGGCGGGCACGTGGCGGTGGACCATGTCTCGTGCCGCTTTGAAGCCGGCACGCTGACGGCCATCGTCGGGCCCAATGGCGCGGGCAAGACCACCTACTTCAACCTCATCTCGGGCCAGTTGCCGGCCACCGAAGGGCGGGTACTGCTGGGCGGTGAAGACATCACCCACCTGAGTGCGCCCGTGCGCACGCGGCGGGGTCTGGGGCGGGCGTTTCAGCTGACGCAGCTCTTTCCCCACCTCACCGTGCAAGAGAACGTGCGCCTGGCGGTGCAGGCGCGTGAACAGGGCCGTCGCAAGGCCGGGTTGGACCTGCTGCGCGTCTGGCTGGACCGCCGCGCGTGGATCGAAGAAGCACAAGCACTGCTGAACCAGGGACGCCTGGCCGACACGGCCGACGCCACTGCCGCCAGCCTGCCGGTTTCGCCAAGTGCGCCGTAGAGC
>CAZUKT010000166.1:666-8904 GCA_964620975.1 uncultured Rubrivivax sp.
GGAAGTGGCTTTGCTGATGGCGCTGGACACGCAGGTCTACATGTTTGACGAACCAACGGCCGGCATGAGCGTGGACGAGGTGCCCGTGGTGCTGGACCTGATACGGGCGCTCAAACAACGCAAGGACCGCTGCATCCTGCTGGTGGAACACAAGATGGACGTGGTGCGGGAACTCAGCGACCGCATCATCGTGTTGCACAACGGGCAGCTCGTGGCCGACGGTGAGCCGGCGGCGGTGATTGCGTCACCCATCGTCCAGCAGGCGTACCTGGGCATGGCAGCGGAAGAGCCGGCATGAGCGATCTGCTGCAGTTGCAAGACGTGCACACGCACATCGGTGCATATCACATCCTGCACGGCGTGGACCTGGCCGTGCCCGAGGGCGAAGTGACCATGCTGCTGGGCCGCAACGGCGCCGGCAAGACCACCACGCTGCGCACGGTGATGGGCTTGTGGACGGCCACGCAGGGCAACGTGAGCTTCAAGGGCCAGGACATCACACAGCGGGCCACGCCCGACATTGCACAGTTGGGCATCGGCTACGTGCCCGAAACCATGGGCATCTTCACTGACCTCACGGTCAAGGACAACATGGTGCTGGCGGCGCGCAGCGCACGCCACGTGGGTGAGCTGGACACCGAGCGGCTGCAGTGGATCTTTGGCCTCTTCCCGGCAATCCAGAAGTTCTGGCTCTACCCGGCCGGCAAGTTGAGCGGCGGGCAAAAGCAGATGCTGGCCATAGCGCGCGCCATCGTCGAGCCGCGTGCACTGCTGCTGATCGACGAGCCGAGCAAGGGCCTGGCGCCTTCGATCATCCAGAACCTGATCACGGCACTGCGTGAGCTGAAGAAACAGCGCTGCACCATCTTGCTCGTGGAGCAAAGCTTTGCCATGGCCCGCGCCCTGGGCGACCGCGTGGCGGTAATGGACAACGGCCGCGTGGTTCATGCCGGCAGCATGGCCGACCTGGTGGCCAATGAAACGCTGCAGCAGCGGCTGCTGGGTTTGTCTCTGGGGGCGCACCAATGAACGCACCAAGGAGCGCACAAGCCGCTACGCCTGTGGCTGCTGCTGCCGGCGCCGTGCCCAAGGCGCAGTTCGACTGGCGCCCGCTGGCCTTGCTGGCCGCCGTGGCCGCGCTGGGCCTGCCACTGATAGGCAGCCCGTCCACCTGGGTCACGCTCACCGTGGCGGGGCTGGCCATGGGGCTCATCATCTTCATCATCGCGTCTGGCCTGACGCTGGTCTTCGGCTTGATGGACGTGTTGAACTTCGGCCACGGCGTGTTCATTGCGATGGGTGCTTTCGTGGCCACCAGCGTGCTGGGTGGCATGGCGGGCTGGACCATGTCAACCAGCCTGCTGCTCAACCTGGGCGCCATCTTTACCGCCATGCTGGCGGCCATGGCCGTGGCCGGTGCGGTGGGGTACGCGTTCGAGCGAATCATCGTGCGCCCCGTCTACGGCCAGCACTTGAAGCAGATCCTCATCACCATGGGCGGCATGATCGTCGGTGAAGAAGTCATCAAGATGATCTGGGGCCCGCAGCAGCAGCCCCTGCCCTTGCCAGAGGCGCTGCGCGGGGCCTTTGTGATGGGCGACGTGGCGGTAGAAAAGTACCGTGTGCTGGCCGTGCTGATGGGGCTGCTGGTGCTGGCGCTGCTGCTGTGGACGCTGAACCGCACCAAGATCGGCCTGCTCATACGCGCCGGCGTGCAAGACCGCGAGATGGTCGAAAGCCTGGGCTACCGCATCAAGCGCCTGTTTGTGGGTGTGTTTGTGGCGGGCTCCGCACTGGCCGGCCTGGGCGGCGTGATGTGGGGCCTGTACCAGCAGAGCGTCACGCCGCAGATCGGCGCGCAGGTGAATGTGCTGATCTTCATCGTCATCATCATCGGTGGCCTGGGCAGCACGCTGGGTTGTTTCGTGGGCGCGCTGCTGGTGGGTTTGCTGGCCAACTACACGGGCTTCCTGGCGCCCAAGGTGGCACTGTTTTCCAACATCGGCTTGATGGTGGCGATCCTGTTGTGGCGCCCGCAAGGCCTGTACCCGGTGACGAATCGATGATCGCCCGCCTGCTGTCACACGACCTGCCACGCAACCGCTGGCTGGCGGCGGCGCTGTTGCTCGTTGTCATCGGCCTGGCCTTCGCCCCATTTCTCTTCCCCGGCGCCAAGGCGCTGGGCGTGGCGGCCAAGATGCTGGTGTTCATCTTGCTGGTGGCCAGCTTTGACCTGCTGCTGGGCTACACCGGCATCGTGAGCTTTGCGCACACCATGTTCTTTGGCATCGGCGCCTACGGGGTGGCCATCGTCAGCACACGGCTGGGTGAAGGATGGCCGGCGGTGGCCGCAGGCACGGCGCTGGCGCTGGTGGTGTCGCTGCTGCTGTCGCTGGTGATTGGCCTCTTCAGCCTGCGTGTGAAGGCCATCTTCTACGCCATGATCACCTTGGCCGTGGCATCGGCCTTCCAGACGCTGGCCTCGCAGTTGTCTGACTTCACCGGCGGTGAAGACGGCCTGAGCTTCAAGACACCCGAGTGGCTGAGCCCTAGTTTCGAGCCGTTTGAAGAAGCCTTTCTGGGCGTCACGCTGGACGGCAAGCTCGTCACCTACTACGGGCTCTTTGTGGCCGTGGTGGTGCTGTTTTTGCTGCTGCTGCGCATCGTCAATTCACCCTTCGGCCGTGTGCTGCAGGCGATACGAGAAAACGACTTTCGTGCCGAGGCCATTGGCTACCGCACCGTGGTGTACCGCACCCTGAGCAACGTGCTGTCGGCCGTGTTTGCCACGCTGGCCGGTGTGCTGCTGGCGCTGTGGCTGCGCTACACCGGGCCCGACACCACGTTGAGCTTTGAAATCATGATCGACATCCTGCTCATCGTGGTTATTGGCGGCATGGGCACGATTTACGGCGCGGTCATTGGCTCGGTGCTGTTTGTGCTGGCGCAGAACTACCTGCAAGACCTGCTCAAGCTGGCCGGCGGGGCGCTTGAAGGCGTGCCCGTGCTGGGCGCCATCTTCACGCCCGAACGCTGGCTCTTGTGGCTGGGCGTGCTGTTTGTGCTGGCTGTCTATCACTTTCCCACGGGCATCGTGGGCCGGCTGCGTGCGCGCAGCGGGCCCCGTGCCTGACTTTGCCCTGCCCCACCCAAGACCAACCCGATCTTCAGGAGACAACGATGAACGTGCCCTTTCAGAACACCCGTTTCACCACGGCCATGGCCGCAGCGTTTGTGGCCCTGGCGGCCGGCTGCGGCGGCAACAACGTGGACATGGGCGGCGGTGACTACGAAGTGAACGTCAAACCCGGTTTTGCGGGTGCCGCCACCACCCTCAGCTACGACGGCACCACTGACGACCTGCTCACCGCCGGCGTGGGCAAAAGCGGCCTCGTGTCCACGGCCCCCGCCCCCACGCTGTCGGCCACGCCCACGGCGGCCGAACTGCGCCGCCTGGCCATCGTCGTCAACTACCGGGCCATCGTGGACGTCACCGCCAACGGCGGCTTTGGCTCGCTCTACGGCCCCAACGTGGGCGTGGACGGCGTGGCCGGCGCGGGTGAAGGCAAGGTGGCCGGCACCGAGACCATTGCCTACGCCGACGACGGCACCGGGCGGCAGAACGTGACCATGATGGTGCAGATCCCCAGCACCTTCAGCGCCAGCGCGCCCTGCATCGTCAGCGCCACGTCGTCGGGTTCACGGGGTGTCTACGGCGCCATCGGCTCGGCCGGCGAATGGGGCCTCAAACACGGCTGCGCCGTGGCCTACACCGACAAGGGCACGGGCAATGGCGTGCATGACCTGCAGGCCAACACCGTGGGCGGCATCGACGGCCGCCGTGCCGACGCCGCCACCGCCGGCAGCGCGTCCAACTTCAGCGCGCTTTTGAGCGACGCCGACCGCAGTGCCTTCAACACCGCCACGCCCAACCGCTTTGCCGTCAAACACGCGCACAGCCAACAGAACCCCGAAAAGGACTGGGGCACACACACGCTGCAAGCGGTGGAATTTGCCTTCTGGGTGCTGAATGAAAAGTACGGCGTGGCCTTGCCCGACGGCCGCCACACCAAGGTCATCAAGCCGGGCAACACGGTGGTCATCGCGTCCAGCGTCAGCAACGGTGCCGGCGCCGCGCTGGCGGCGGCCGAGCAGGACACGGCCGGCTGGATCGACGGCGTGGCCGTCACCGAACCCAACATCCAGATCGCCCCCGGTGGCACGCTCACCATCCAGCGCGGCGCACTGCCGGCCTACACCGCCGGCAGCCGGCCGCTGTTTGACTACTTCAGCTACGGCAACCTGGTGCAGCCCTGCGCTGCGCTGGCCACAGGCGGCGTGGGTGCGCCCTTCAGCTTCAACGCCGGCACGGCCTTTGTGGCCGGTAACCGCTGCGCCGCGCTGGCGGCGGCCGGCATCGTGGCCGGCACCACCACCCAGGAGCGCGCCGACGACGCGCTGGCCAAGCTGCAGGCCTACGGCTGGGAGCCCGACTCCACGCTGCTGCATGCGTCGCACTACCAGTTTGCGACGCCGGCCATCGCCGTGACCTATGCCAACACCTACGGCCGCTTCCGCGTGTTGGACAACGTCTGCGGCTTCAGCTTTGCGGCAGTGGACGCCACCGGCTCGCCCACGGCGGCGTCGGCAGCGGCCATTGCCGGGTCGTTCAGCAACGGCAACGGCGTGCCGCCTTCGGTGGGCCTGCAGATCGTCTACAACGCCTCGGTGGGCGGCGCCAAGAACCATTTCTCTGGCGCCTCGGCGTCCACCAGTGCGCTGGACCTGTCCTACGACGGTGCCAAGTGCCTGCGTGAGCTGTGGACAGGCACCAGCGCCGACGCCACGCGTGTGAAGGCCGGCGTGGCCGAGACCTACCGCACGGCCAACCTGCGGGGCAAGCCGGCCATCGTGGTGCACGGGCGCAATGACGCGCTGATCCCGGTGAACTTCTCTTCACGCCCCTACGTGCTGCGCAATGCGCAGGTGGAAGGCGCCGCCAGCAAGCTGCGTTATGTGGAAGTGACCAACGCGCAGCACTTTGACTCCTTCCTGGGCTTTGGCGGCTACGACACCCGCTACATCCCGCTGCACCTGTATTACGTGCGGGCCATGGACGCGATGTGGGCGCACCTGAAAAACGGCACTGCGCTGCCACAAAGCCAGGTGGTGCGCACCACGCCGCGTGGCGGCACGCCGGGTGCAGCACCAGCCATCACGGCGGCCAACCTGCCGGCCATTGCGGCCACGGCAGCGGTGGGTGACCGCATCACCATCGACACCAACACGCTGCGCGTGCCGGACTGACGGGCCAGCACTGCTGGCTTGCCTGCCAACCCACCGGACCCACCGAAAACCGCGCCGTGCCCCAAGCCCGATCGCACTACCTGGCCTGTGAAGGGCGCGAAATCCACGTCACCGAATGGGGTGACGTGGGCGCGCCTGTGCTCATGGCCTGGCACGGCCTGGCGCGCACGGGGCGCGACATGGACGCCATTGCTGCGCACCTGGCGCCGCGCTGGCGTGTGGTGTGCCCCGACACGCTGGGCCGGGGCCTGAGCCAGTGGAGCCCGCTGCCGGGGCAGGAGTACTGCCTGGCCTTCTACGAGAAGCTGGCGGTGAGCCTGGTGGGCCAACTGGGCATCACGCAGATGCACTGGCTGGGCACGTCCATGGGCGGCGCCATCGGGCTGCGTGCGGCGGCGGGTTTGCTGCGTGGGCGCATACAGCGGCTGGTGCTGAATGACATCGGGCCCCAACTGGCGCAGGCCGCCATCGAGCGCATCCGCAGTTATGCCGGCAGCCCACCGGCATTTGCCACCATGGGCGAGCTGGAAACCTACTTTCGCACTGTCTACAAGCCCTATGGCTGGCTCAGTGATGCGCAGTGGCGGCAACTGACCGAAACGTCCATGCGCCGCCTGCCCGACGGCCGCGTGACGCCGCACTACGACCCGGCCATGGTGCAGCAGTTTGTGCAGCACCCGCACGACTACGAGCAATGGCACGCCTGGGACACGCTGAGCCTGCCGGTGCTGTGCCTGCGTGGCGAGCATTCAGACCTGCTGCTGCCCGATGTGGCCGACGCCATGCGCCTGCGCGGGCCGCGTGCAGAGGTGGTGACAGTGGCCGGCTGCGGCCACGCGCCGGCGCTGAACACGCCCGAACAGTTTGCACTGGTAGAGCGCTTTCTGGCGTAGGGCGCCAAAGTAGTTGCTTTGCCGCGCGAGCGCCGACAAGCACTTGGCGACGCCTGCGCCAACCAGTGCTTGCAGGTGTCCACAAGTTGCTGCGCCTGGGATACTTCCCCGCCAAAGCTGCTGCCCTGAACACGCAAGTTCCACGGAGATCAGATTTCCAGGAAGCCGCCGCTCCTCTGTGCTGGCCGCCGGCCATCTGCCGTCATTGCGGTCGGGCAGCTTCCGGGCTGCCCAACACCATCGTCGTGTACTTGGAAGCGCCAGTGATCGCGAAGATCCTCAAGCACCTGGGTCTGCAGGCCCGGGCGCCGCCACGCTCACCAGCCCGTGGCCAGGCGCTGCAAGTGGCCTGACGCTGCCCAACTGCGACAGTTCAAGCGACCCGGTGACACGGACCGCTGGGGTCGGCTGCGTCCGAGAGTTCGCGGAACCGATGGCAGCGGGCTGGAGACCAGGGATAACGCGCGGCAGGCGCCCAAGAAGGACGATTTTCGGCGGCGATATCAAAGCTCAACAGTCTTGCGCCACCTTCAAAGACCGACACGTAGGCGTCGAGAGCCGTGTTCGGGGCGCCATGGGGAAGGAAGAGGGGCGTTTGAAAAACCTATCCCCCCTGAATGCACTGTACGCACAGAACACGCTGTACAAACAGATCACATCCAAGGTGGAAGGCATCAACCACCCCTACCTGAACGTGGGCCAGATTGAAGGCGGCACCAATACCAATGTGACTCCGGGGCGCGTCACCCTCAAGCTTGATCGCCGCATGATCCCCGAGGAAAACCCGGCAGAAGTGGAAGCCACTCTGCGCAAAGTGATTGCCGACGCAGCGGCCGAGATGACAGGCATCACTGTGGAAATCAAGCGCATTCTGCTGGCCAATGCCCTCAAGCCATTGCCCGGCAACAAGCCGCTGGTGGACGCACTTCAGACCCACGCCAGCAGCATTTTTGGCGAGCCGATTCCCGCGCTGGGTACGCCGCTGTACACCGACGTTCGCATTTTCTGCGAGGCCGGAATTCCGGGCGTCATTTACGGTGCGGGCCCCCGCACCGTGCTCGAGTCGCACGCCAAACGCGCCGATGAGCGGCTGGACCTGCAGGACTTGCGCCGCGCCACCAAGGTGATTGCGGGCACCCTGCTGGATTTACTGGGCGGTAACGAAGGCCGCTAGCCTGGCGTCGTCTTGGCCGATGTGGTTGATCGTCCAGTCCATCATCAGGTCTTTCAGAGCCTGATCGTTCACGTCATTTCTTGCAACGGTTTGGCTAATGACGTTGAGGCGTGAAATCAGGCGGTTGTGACCGTCCACATGGGCCTTGGTATCCGGGTAGGCCCTGTCGCGCATCATCTTTTCTTCATGTTCAAAGTGCTCCCGCGTGTGCTTGTACAGCTGCATGGCAGCTACACGCAGGGTGGCCTGGTCTTGTGCGGCCAGAAACTGGTTAGCCAATTGGAAGGCCTTCTGATGCTCCGCATCAATCTGGGCGTTGCCAATTTTGTAGCTGTCTTTCCAATCGATTTGCATAGTTTTTCCTTTACCGCGTGACCGAATTATGTCCGGCCATTTGCTGCATGATTTCTCGGCCTATCGATGTCAATGGCACTGTCTTTTCAACCGCACCACGCTTCACCGCCTCTTTGGGCATGCCGTAGACCACGCAGCTTTCCTCGTCCTGCCCTACCGTTTTAGCACATGCATTGCGCATTTCCAGCAAGCCTGCAGCCCCATCATCGCCCATGCCGGTCATGATGACGCCTAGCGCATTGCTTCCCGCACACTTGACCACCGAACTGAACAGCACATCCACCGAAGGCCTGTGCCGGTTGACCAGTGGTCCAGGTCGGCGCGGCTTTTGCCCGTCGTGCGGGGCCCGGCGCAAGGCGCAGACTTCGGCACACTTGGTCGACCACGTCATTCCGCACGTGCCGGTGCGGCAGTGGGTCCTCTCTCTGCCCATCCCGCTGCGCCTGCTGCTGGCAGCACAGCCCAAGCTGGTGACGCCTGTGCTGCAGGTGGTGCACCGCGTGATCACGC
>CAZUKT010000167.1:0-8858 GCA_964620975.1 uncultured Rubrivivax sp.
TCGAAGAGGCGGTGCTGACCGAGTTTGAGCGCATCGCCGAGCGCGGAGGCGTACTCGGCGCCATGGAGACGGGCTACCAGCGGGGCAAGATCCAGGAAGAGAGCATGCATTACGAGATGCTCAAGCACACCGGCGAGTACCCCATCATCGGCGTCAACACTTTCCGCAGCCCGGCCAGCGACGACACGCCCAAGACCATTGAACTGGCGCGCAGCACCGAAGAAGAAAAACAAAGCCAACTGGCGCGGCTGGCAGACTTTCATGCCCGCCATGCGGCCGAGGCGCCAGCGCAGTTGAAGCGGCTTCAGCAGGCCGTCATAGCCAACAAAAACGTGTTTGAAGTGCTGATGGACGCCGTGCGCTGCTGCAGCCTGGGGCAGATCACAAATGCGCTGTTTGAGGTGGGCGGGCAGTACCGGCGCAGCATGTGATGTCGCAGGGGCCGGCCCTGCGCCATGCAAGACTCCAGGCTCTGGCTGCCCCATTGGGCGGCACGGGGAGATGGGCTTGATCGACACCCTGGCCACCTGGCACCTCGTGGTGCAGCAGCGTGACATGGCCGCGCTGCAGGGCCTGCTGGCCGACGACGTGGTCTTCCACTCGCCGGTGGTGTACACACCGCAGCGGGGCAAGGCCATCACACTCATGTATCTGGGTGGCGCCCTGCAGGTGCTGAACAACGCCCACTTTCGGTATGAGCGGCAGATCGTGGGCCCACGTGACGCGCTGCTGGAGTTCAGCACCGAACTGGACGGCATCCACGTCAACGGCGTTGACCTGATCCGCTGGGGCGACGACGGCCGCATCGTCGACTTCAAGGTCATGGTGCGCCCGCTGAAGGCCGTGAACGTGCTGCACCAGAAGATGGGCGAAGCGCTGCAACGGCGTTGAACCGGGTTGGCGCTTCAGGCCTGTTCAGCCGCTGTGCCCACCACCCCCGCCGCCAGCAATTCGTCCACCGCCTGCGTGCTGTAACCCAGGCTCAGCAGCAGCGCCTGTGTGTCGGCCCCCAGCGCCGGTGGCCCCTGGCGCAGCGGCAGGCGCTGGCCGTCAAGCGCCAGCGGCAACAGTGGCGCACGGGTGTCGATGGCGCGGTCCGCGCCGCTGCCGTCGGCCGGCACCTGCAGTGGCGCCAGCCCGCCCGTGGCCAGCAGGTGCGGGTCGTCAAACAGGTCTTGCGGCCGCGTGATGGGTGCGTAGGGCAGGCCACGCGCTTCAAAGCGCCGCGCCAATTCAGCTGCAGCCAGCGGCGCCAACCGTTCGCGCAGCAGCGGCAGCATCCAGCCGCGTGCGCGCACGCGGTCGTTGTTGCTGGCCAGGCGCGGGTCGCTGGCCAGATCGGCAAAGCTGAATTCGGCACACAACTGCGCCCACTGCGTGTCGCTCACGGCGGCCAGAAAGATCTGCTCGCCGCCAGCCACCGTAAACACGTCGTACAGCGCCCACGCGCTGATGCGGCTGGGCATGGGCGCGGCGGGTTGGCCGGTTACCGCAAACTGCATCATGTGCTGGGCCACCAGGAAGACGTTGTTCTCGAACAGCGCGCTTTGCACGTCACGGCCGACACCGGTGCCGTTGTGCCGGTTGTCGCGCTGTTGCAGCGCGGCCAGCGCGCCGATGGCGCCAAACATGCCGCCCATGATGTCGTTGACGCTGCTGCCGGCGCGCAGCGGCCGGCCCTCGGGCCCGGTCATGTAGGCCAGGCCGCCCATCATCTGCACCACTTCGTCCAGCGCCGTGCGGTGTTAGTATGGGCCGGGCAGAAAACCCTTGTGCGAGACGTAGATCAGGCGCGGGTTGAGCTTGCGCAGCGCGGCGCTGCCCAGGCCCAGGCGGTCCATGGTGCCGCCCTTGAAGTTTTCGCTGAAGACGTCGGCGCCGGCCACCAGCCGCAGCACCACTTCAAGCCCACGCGGGTCTTGGGCGTTGACGGCCAGGCTCAGCTTGTTGCGGTTGAACATGTCAAAGAAGCCGGCGCCCGAACCCAGCAGCTTGCGCGTGCTGTCGCCGGCCAGGGGCTCGACCTTGATGACCTCGGCCCCCAGGTCGGCCAGGATCATGCCGCAGGTGGGGCCCATCACCATGTGGGTGAATTCGACCACGCGCACACCGGCCAGCGGCAGCGGGTCGGTTTGGGAAGTTCTGGCCAGCGGCAGCGGGTCGGTTTGGGAAGTTCTGGCCAGCGGCAGCGGGTCGGTTTGGGAAGTTCTGGCCAGCGGCAGCGCGTCGGGTGGAACTGTGCGGGCCGAGGACAGGGTCTCAGGCTGGGCGGATGGGGTCTCAGTCATGGGTGCTCTCCGGCACAAAGCCCAGCGGCAGCCCGGCCTCTGGCGTCATGCCGTAGGTGGGCTCACCGGGCAGCCCGGCACGCAGCGCCGCACGGGCGGCAGGCAGCTTGTCCAGTGCCACGCCGGTGCGCACGCCCATGGCCTGGAACATGAACACCAGGTCCTCGGTGACGACATTGCCCGACGCACCCGGCGCGTAAGGGCAGCCGCCCAGGCCACCCAGTGAACTGTCAAAGGTGCGCACGCCCACGTCAAACGCCGCCAGGCAGTTGGCCAGCCCCAGGCCACGCGTGTTGTGCATGTGGGCGGCGCCGGCCCGGGGGCCGATGGCGGCCTGCAGCCGCTTGAAGAGCCGCCGCACCTGCGCCGGGTTGGCCATGCCGGTGGTGTCGGACAGGCCACATTCGTCCACCCCGGCGGCCGCCACCTGTTCGGCCAGCCAGATCACCTCGTCTTCGGGCACGGCGCCCTGGATGGTGCAGCCAAAGGCGGTGGAGATGCCGGCTTCGACCTTGACGCCGGGTGCAAGTTGATCGCGCAGTGCCACGATGGCACGCATCTCGTCCACCATCTGCTCACGTGTCTTGCGCACATTGGCCAGTGAATGCGCGGCGCTGGCCGACACCGGAATGGTCAGCTTGTGCACACCCGCCGCCAGTGCCGCTTGTGCGCCGCGCCGGTTGGGCACCAGCGCCATCACGGTCAGGCCGGGCAGCGTCAGCGCGTGGCGCACCACGGCGGCGGCGTCGGCCATCTGCGGCAGCAGCGTGGCGGGCACGAAGGACGCCACCTCGATCTCGCGCAGGCCGGCGGCGTGCAGGGCTGTGATCCACGCGCACTTGTGCGCGGTGGACATGGTGGCCTTGACGCTCTGCAGGCCGTCACGCGGGCCCACTTCGCTGATCAGGACGGGTGTCGGTGCAGGGCTCATTCGGGCGGCAGGGTGTCACGCAGGGCGCCAGTATCCCAGGCGGGCTGGCAAGCCTGCGGGTTTGCCAGCATCACGCCACCGTCATGCCGGCGCCTTGCCGTTCGTCTTGGGGTGTGCACACACAATCCCGTGCGTGCCGCATGAACGTGGAGCCTGACATGAACCAATACCTTCTGATCCTGCATGAAAAGCCCGCCGACGCCGCGCCCATGAGCCCGGCCGAGATGATGGAACTGGTGGGCCGCTACAAGGCCTGGTCGGCCGGCCTGGCGCAGCGTGGCCTGCTCTCCGGGGGTGAAAAGCTCACCGACGAAGGCGGCCGCCACCTGCGTCTGCGCGCCGGCCAGACCCTGGCCACCGACGGCCCCTACGCCGAGGCACACGACGTGATCGGCGGCTTCTTCATCATCAAGGCCGACACCGACGCCCAGGCCGAAACCCTGGCCGCCACCTGCCCCCACCTGGTGGGCACGCAGTGGATAGAGCTTCGGCGTATCGAGGTGATGTGACACCCGGCTTGACCGGCCCCTCTCGCGCCCACCAAGGGGCCCCCGGGCACGACACGCTGGCCGCGCTTTTGCCAGCGCTATTGGCCGGCCAGCGGCCGCGTGTGGTGGCACACCTGGCACGGTCCCTGGGGCTGGCGCACTGGGCCCTGGCCGAAGACGCCGTGCAGACGGCCGCCCTGCGCGCGCTGGAACTGTGGCCCGCGCAAGGTGTGCCGGCCAACGCCGCAGGCTGGCTCTACCGCGTGGCGCGCCATGAGGCTATAGACGCGCTGCGTGTGGCGGGCCGCCACGAGGCCTGGCCCGAAGACGGCGACGCGGCCGAGGCCCTGTTGCCGCCGCAGCCCCCGCCCGCAGGCCGTTTTGGCGGTGAACTGGACGACGATGAACTGGCGCTGCTTTTTGCCGCCTGCCACCCGGCACTGCCGGCAGCGCAACAAGTGGCACTGGCCCTGCGTGCCATGACCGGGCTGGACCTGGCCGTGCTGGCCGCGCCGCTGCTGTGCACCGAGGCCGCCCTGGCGCAGCGGCTGGCGCGTGCCCGCTCGGCGCTGCAGCCGGCAGACCTGCGCATGCCCGCCGGGCATGAACTGCCTCCACGGCGCGAGGCGGTGCTGACGGTGCTGAGCCTGGCCTTCCATGCTGGCGCACGGGCGCGTGCGCGCCGCGGTCGCGTGGCCAGCAGCACGGCCGGTGACGACCCCGCCACCCTGTGCTGGGAAGCCATACGCCTGGCCCGCGCCCTGGCCGCGCACCCGGCCGTGGCCCACCCCGACGCCGACGCGCTGGCCGCGCTGCTGCTGCTGCATGGCGCACGCCTGACCGGCCAGTTGGACGAGGCCGGCCACATGGTGCCGCTGCCCGGCCAGCCGCGTGACCGCTGGGACGCCGGCATGGTGCGCCTGGGCCTGGCCCACCTGCAGGCGGCGCAACGCGCCACACATTTGTCGCGCTGGCACCTGCAGGCCGGCGTGGCGGCTGAACATGCCGTGGCCCCCAGCTTTGACGCCACCGACTGGCCGGCCATCGTGCGCTACTACGAGGCGCTGCTGCGCATAGACGCATCCACCGCCCCCCGCCTGGCCCACGCCATTGCATTGGCCGAAGCCGGCGAGCCGGGCCCCGCGCTGGCAAGGCTGCAGGCCCTGCAGGCCGGTACGCCGCCGGCCCTGCGCGCGCACAACCTGGCCGCGCAGGCGCGTGCCTTGCAGCGGCTGGGCCGCCTGCCCGAGGCGCGTTGCCTGCTGGCCCAGGCCGTGGCCGCCGCGCCGCACCCGGCCGATGCGCGGCTGCTGGCGCAGCGCGCCAAAACGCTGGAATAGGGCCGTCGTGGTGCCGTTGCCGGGCTGCTGCGGGGCGGGCCCGGCGCTGGGTGCGGCGGGTCAGCTCTGCAGGCGCCGGTCGGCCGCCAGCGTGGCGCGGCGTTCAACGCCGGCGCGGCGTTCGCCCCAGGCGTTTTCAAGCTCCATGCGCTTGATTTCTTCCACCGCGCCCTCTTCGGCGCCGCCGGCCTTGCGGGCCTGGGCGCGGGCCAGCCGCTCCATCAGGCGCAGGTCACGGTCGGTCAGGTGCAGGGCACTTTCGGCCCACAGGTCAACAATGGCCATCAGCGTGGCGTAGTGGATGGGCGCGGCCAGCCGCTGCGCACGCAGCGCCGCCAGCGTGCCCCGGTGTCGGGGGTCCACGTCGTTGAGCACACGCTCTATGGCGGCTTCGCCTTCACCGTCTTCGGCCACCACGTCCACCAGGCGGCGGTAGTGCAGTTCGTCGGCCGAATACAGCCGGCCCGACAGGATCATTTCATTGGCCACCGCAAAGCCCGCCTTGCGGATGGTGAAGTCCCAGGCACCCATGCCGGGGAACAGGTTGAACAGCACTTCAGGGAAACCCGCCTGCGCGCTTTTTTCAAAAATGACCTTGTGAAACGGCAGCACCGATTCCAGCCCGCCCCCCAGCGTGTCGCCCTGGCTCAGCACGGTGGTATGCACCCCCAGGTTGGCGGCGTTTTCCAGCCACCACACCAGGTCCACACAACGCTGCCCGTACAGCTTCAGCGACTCCAGGTCACGGGCGCGCACCAGCAGCACAAACAGCGCCAGGTCACCGCCAAAGTTAAAGACCCGGGGCACGTCGGACGTCATCACGATGTGCCGCACCAGCCCCACGTTGGCGGCCACGTCGTTCAGGATCTGGTGCATTTCGCTCATGGCCGCCAGGCTGTAACACTGGATGGGCTTGACGCAGGTGCGCACCCTCAGCAGGCGCAGATCAGAACTCCACTCCAGACGCAAGGTCTTGTAGGGCCTGCCCAGCAGGCCGGCCACACCAACGGCAGGAAGGGCGGTCACGAGAAGGGTTGCAGCAAGGGATTCAGATGGCCTCGATGATGCGCGTGAAATGGTGGAAATTGACGCGGGTGGATTCAACCACCGCCGCCTTGGCTTCATCGTCCACCACCCAGTTGAGCACCTGCCGCAAATCAGCCATGTGCTGGGTGTCCATGGTGGCGTGCGAGGCGATGAACGACACGCCGCGCTCGCCGTCCAGCAAGAGCGACTCGCGTAGGGCCGCCGCAAACGGCCCGCCGTACACCGAGGCAATGACTTCCAGCACGTACAACATGCCCAGCACGCTGCAGGGGTGGCGGCGGTCGGCGGCCCAGTAGTTGTAGCCGTTGAGCGCCAGCGTGTGCACGGACGGGCTGTGCGCCTGCGCCTGGGCAGGCGTCACGCCCACGGCGTCCAGGTCATTGAGCACCCAGGTCTCGTGGCCGGTTTCCTCATGCATGTGCGTGTACAAAAAGTGCCGCAGTGGCTGCAGCGCTTCATGCCCTGGGCTGCCCATGCGGCTGGCGGCGGCTGCCGACACGGGGTTGAAGTGCCAAACCACGTGGTACAGCTCCAGCAGCAGGCGTTGATAACGCTCAACCTGCATGCCATCGGCCACCGCCGCCAGCAGCGTGGGGTGGGTTTCGAAGCTGCGGCGGTCTTCGTCGGTGGTGGTGACAAGCTCGGCAAAAAAGGGCAGCTTCATCGGGGTCGGCCTGGGTACGCGGCGGGGTTATTGGCGCCTTCATTGTGGGCGCTGCATCCGCAGCGCGCCACCGTCAAGCCTGACAGGGCGACTTCTACAATCGTGCCCCATGCAAGCCGAGCCCGCCGAGTCTGCTGAAACTGACGCCCGAGCCGTGCCGCAGCCCGGGGCGGCACGCCGCCGCATACAGGAGCTGCCCGACGAGCTGGTCAGCCAGATCGCCGCCGGCGAGGTCATAGACCGCCCCGCTGCCGCCGTGCGCGAACTGGTGGACAACGCGCTGGACGCCGGTGCCACCCAGGTCACCGTGCGGCTGATGGCCGGTGGCGTGCGCAGCATCGTGGTTGAAGACGACGGCTGCGGCATCACGCTGGAAGATCTGCCGCTGGCGCTGAAGCGCCACGCCACCAGCAAGATCACGTCACTGGCCGACCTGGAATCGGTGGCCACCATGGGCTTCAGGGGCGAGGCGCTGGCGGCCATCTGCTCGGTGGCCGATGTCCGCATCACCACCCGCACGGCCGGCGCGGCCCACGCCTGGCGGCTGCACGCCCGCAGTGGCGAGCTGGGCGCCGCCGCACGCGCCGTGGGCACCACCATCGAGGTGCAAGAACTCTTTTTCAGCACCCCGGCGCGGCGCAAGTTTCTCAAGACCGACGCCACCGAGCTGGCGCGCTGCCTCGAGGCGGTGCGGCGCCACGCGCTCCCCCGACCCGAAGGGGGCTTTGCGGTCTGGCACGAAGGCAGGCTGGCCGAGCAGTGGCGTGCCGCAGCGGCCGCACAGCGCCGCGCCGAGGTGCTGGGCGCTGACTTCACCGGCAGCAGCCGTGACGTGCAAAGCGCACGCGGCCCGCTCAGCGTGGAAGGCCGCGTGGGCCAGCCCGAAGCCGCACGCAGCCGGGCCGACCTGCAGTACCTCTTCGTCAACGGCCGCTTTGTGCGCGACCGGCTCATCGCACACGCCGTGCGTTCGGCCTATGAAGACCAGCTGCATGGCAGCAAGCAGCCGGCGTATGCCCTCTTCATCACCATCGCACCCGAACTGGTGGACGTGAACGTGCACCCCACCAAGGTGGAAGTGCGGTTTCGTGACGGGCGTGCGGTGCACCAGGCGGTGCGTTATGCGGTGGAAGACACGCTGGCGCCGACACGGGCGGTGGTGGGGGCTGCAGGTACGGCTGGCGTGGCCATGGGCGCACCCGGTGGCGCAGACGGGGCCGAAGCGGGTTTGCCGGGGGCGCTGGCTGCCGCGCAGGCACGGCAGCACGGCGCGCTGTTGCCACCCCCACCGCACGCCGCCGCGTGGCAACCGTCACTCGGCCTTGTGGATGCACCTGCCCACGGCGTGCTGCCGTGGCCGCCCACGGGCCAGGCCACCGATACGCCCGCGCATGAAGGCCCGGCGCCCTGGCCACGCAACGAAGCCTGGCGCACGCCGCAAGGCAGCGGGGGTCTCAGCACCTGGGCTGGGCTGCGGGCGCCCGTTGCCACCACGGGTGCCAACTTGGGCCACGCCGCCGGCCATGCCGCCGCAGACGCCCAGCGCCAGCCGGCCTGGCCACTGGGCCGCGCCGTGGCGCAGATCGGCGGTGTTTATGTGCTGGCCGAAAACGAGCATGGCCTGGTGGTGGTGGACATGCACGCCGCGCACGAACGCATCGTTTATGAAAGGCTCAAGCGTGCGGCCGCAGCGGGCGAGCAACTGCCGGCGCAGCCGCTGCTGATTCCGGTGAGCTTTGCCGCCACGCCGGCCGAAGTGGCCTGCGCCGAAGCCGAGCAGGCCACCCTGCTGCAACTGGGCCTGGACGTGGGTGTGCTCAGCGCCGGCACGCTGGTGGCGCGCAGCCGGCCGGCAGCCCTGCCCGATGCCGACCTGGCCGAACTGACACGCTCGGTGCTGGCCGACCTGGCGCATCCAGACAGTGGCGGCGCCAGCCGCGTGGTGCAGCGCGCACGAGACGATATTTTGGCCACCATGGCCTGCCACGGCGCGGTGCGCGCCAACCGGCGGCTGACGCTGGAGGAAATGAACGCCTTGCTGCGCGACATGGAAACCACCGAGCGCGCCGACACCTGCAACCACGGCCGGCCGACGTGGCG
>CAZUKT010000168.1:0-4335 GCA_964620975.1 uncultured Rubrivivax sp.
GCGCCGGCCCGACTACCTGCTCAAGGTGCGCGGCATGAGCATGCGCGATGCCGGCATCCTGGACGGTGACCTGCTGGCCGTGCAAAAGGCCAAGGAAGCCAAAAACGGCCAGATCGTGGTGGCCCGGCTGGGCGACGACGTGACCGTGAAGCGGCTGCGCCGCACCAGCAAGGCCATTGAGCTGATCCCCGAGAACCCTGATTTCGAGACCATCTTCGTGCCGCTGGACGCCGAAGACTTTGAACTTGAAGGCATCGCCGTGGGCCTGATCCGCAACACCATGCTGATGTGACCCATGGACGCCAACGCACACGCAACCACGCAGGCCGCCGCCGAAACCCCGGCTCGCATCTTGAAGAAGATCCCCAGCGTGGGCCGCCAGGCCGCTGCCACGGCGCCGCGCCCACCCAAAGCGCCACTGCCACGCAAAGCGCGCACGGCGGCTGAATGTGAACTGCTGGAACAGTTGCCCAACATCGGCCCGTCCATTGCCGAAGACCTGCGCCTGCTGGGCGTGTTGCAGCCGCAAGAACTGGCTCACCTGGACGCGCTTGCGCTGTACCGCCAGCTGTGCGCGGCCACCGGCAAGCGGCAAGACCCCTGCGTGCTTGACACCTTCATGGCCGCCTGCGACTTCATGCGCGGGGCCGCACCCCGCCCGTGGTGGGACTACACCGCCGAGCGCAAGGCCACCTACGGCGCGGTCTGAGCCCGATTTCACGGGCGAGGGCCAAGACGCTGGCGCAGGCTCCGGGCGCCTACAAGCGCCCGGCCTGGCTGGCTGCCTGTGCCGCCGGCGTCACCACCAGCACATCCCCTGCCGGGCCACGGGGCCACAGCGGCACGTATTGCACCGCCGCCCAAGGCTGAACAAAACTGCGGTACAGCGGTGAAAACACGATGCCGCTCTGCCCTGTGGAATGCACGACACGCGACTCGGCGAGGTTGGCCACGTCGTACAGCGCACGCAGACTGGGCCCGTGTTCATTCAGGTACAACTCGCCCGTGGTCACATCGGGCTTGAGACCTACCCGCGACGCATTCACCGTGTGCGAATCGCCACCCACCGGCACACGAAGTTCAAAAAATTTCGCCAGCAACTTGACACGGCTGAAGGGCCGATGCTCGCTGCGCATCTGGTGGGCCTGGCCCCATTGCCAGGCGGCCACGTCAGCGCCAAAACGCTGCTGCAATTCGTCCAGTGCCCGTGCCAGCGCCACGCTGCTTTGCGCGGCGCAGGTCTCGGCGGCCGGGGTGCTGCGGTCGTCGCACCAGGTGCTGTCGTTGCGTTCCAGCACGCCTTGCAATGCGTCCTGAAAGCTGCGCGTGGCCAGGCTGCGGTCCCACAGCGCGGCGCTGACGTCGTCACGGAAGATGCCCCGCGCCAGTTGCCGCTGCCAGGCCCAGAAGATCAGCGGCGCGGCGCGGTCTGCCGCCATGTGGCCGTCAAAGCCCGCCAGTTGCGCCTGCGCCGCTGCGGCCAGCGGATGCGCCGACTCGGTCTTCAGCAGCCAGGGCAGGATCGTCGGCACGGCAAGTGACTTGACGTCGGCCTGCATGGCCGCCAGGTCGTCCAGGCTGTGTTTGGCTTTGGCATTCAACATCTGCTCGATGCGTTGCTGCCTGAAGGGCAAGGCCCAGTCGCTGGTGATGTAGTGCGGGTAGCCGGGCGCCGTGATGCGCTGGTTGGCGGTGGCAATCCAGCCGCGTGCGGGGTCGGTTTCGCGCGGAGTTTCGTCAGCCGGCACCTGGCCGGCCCAGTCGTACCGGGCATCCCAGCCAGGCGCCGGAACCAGGCCTTTGAGGTCGTTGTCTGGCTTGCGCAGCGGCACACGGCCGGGCGAGATGACTCCGATGTGGCCCGCGTCGTCGGCCACCACCATGTTCTGCATGGGCGCCACGAAGCCGCGTGTGGCGGCAAAGTAGGCCGCCACGCTGCCGGCGCGTTGCGTGGCCAGACCGGTGCTGACGGGCTCGGCATC
Organism: uncultured Rubrivivax sp.; assembly: GCA_964620975.1. Lineage (GTDB taxonomy): Bacteria > Pseudomonadota > Gammaproteobacteria > Burkholderiales > Burkholderiaceae_C > Rubrivivax. The sequence goes on from CAZUKT010000168.1 coordinate 1,983, forward strand.
AACGTCCAACGCGGGCCAGCGCATGGCCAGCGCGTAGGCCGGTTTGCCCTGCGCACCCAGCAAGTCGGCCACACTGCCGGCGTCTGAAATCACTGGCCCGTGCCGCGTGCGCCTGAAGGTAAAGGGCACGTCGGGCAGGCCCTTGACCTTGATGACTTCGGCGGCGGCCTCAAACGCGGCCCAACCGTCGGGCGTGCGGTACAGGTTGGCGTCGTCGGCCTTGATCTGCTCGATGTACAGGTCTTGCACGTCGGGCCCGGTGTTGGTGAAGCCCCAGGCAATGTGCTCGTTTTGCCCCAACACCACGAAGGGCAGGCCTGGCATGGTGGCTCCGGCCACCTTCAGGCCCGGTGCCTGCACCCGCACAAAGTACCAGAGCGCGGGTGCGCTGAGCTTGAGATGCGGGTCATTCGCCAACAGTGGCCTGCCGGTGCTGGTGTGGCTGCCGGCCAGCACCCAGTTGTTGGAGCCCACGCCCTCTACACCCGAAGGCGGCGCCAGGTGCGGCAGGTGCTGCCAGGCGGTAAGCGCCGGGCCGGCGTCGAGCTTGAGCCCACGGAACAACGCGGCGTAGTCGGCCGTGGCCGGCAGGGCCTCGCCCGGGTAGGGTGGCAGAAGCTGGTTGACGCGCTCCACCGGCATTTGCAGCGCCAGCCGGGCGCGCAGCAACTCGGTGGTCCAGTTGCCGCCCAGGTCCCAGGCCATCATGATGCCCCAGGCCAGGCTGTCGATCGGGTCCCAAGGCTCGGGTGTGATGCCCAGCAGCACAAACTCGGGCGGCCGGGCGCGTAGCTGGCTCGTGATGACCGCATTGATGCCCGCCGTGTAGGCCAGCAGCGCCGCACGCGGCTCGGCGGCCATTTGCGCCCACTGCGCGGCGGCGGCGCGGCGCACGCCCAAAGCCCGCAAGAACCGGTCGGCGTCCAGGGCCGGCGCGCCAAAGACTTCAGCCATGCGCCCGGCGCCGATGCGGCGGTGGGTTTCCAACTGCCAGAGCCGGTCTTGCGCGTGCACCACACCCACACCGTAGTAGGCGTCATGCAGGCTGGCGGCGTGCACCGTGGGCATGCCGTGCGAGTCGCGTTCGATGCGCAATTCGGCGTTGGCACCCGCGAGCGTGATGTTGCCCTTGGTCACCGGCAATACCTGGCCCACGTACCAGGCTGCCGCAGCCGCCAGCAGCGCCAGCAAGGCCAGCACCGACCACCCCAATCGCTTCAGCCACTTCATGCTTGTCGTCATGCCTTGTTTGCAGCGTGGCAGCGTACCGCAGCGCGATGCGGGCGCCATCGGGGCTATCGCCCGGGTCGCCCGGATCGCCCGGGTCGCCAGGCGCACCGGCTGCGCTTGCCACGTCGCCGCTCTGCGGCCCAGCGGGTGGCATGCCGGTGGGCATGTGCCGGCACGCTGGCGGTGACAGTGGCATGAACTGGCGGCACATCCGGCCCCTCCTCAAGGCTTGGACGCCCAACAAGCGACGCAAAGATCAATGCATTGATGAATTGCGGGCTTGTCGGCCCAAAGCGCTCAGGTTTTGCAGATCGTGTCCGAAATCACAAGCACCATGCGTTCGCCTTTCCTGTTCAACAGGTGGGGCCGCCGCTCGACGCTGCTGGACCCCAGCAGCTTCCGGGTGGAGGTCTGCCCGCCCTCGCTGCGCCAAGCCCCGGCTTCGGCATGGCAGCGCTTGCTGTTCTGGTTGATGGCGCCCGCACCCCAGGACGCCGCCCCGCCGCCCAACCGCCTGCCGGGCGTGCGCGGCGAATTCAATGCCGTGCTGGCCGACATCGACAGCCACGAAGCCCAGCAGTTGCGCTACCGCATCGATCAGGCGCATTCGCTGCGCGAACTGTGGCACCTGCGGGCCGAGACCTACCGCGTTGTGGGCCTGGCCCACACCCAGACCCAGGCCGAAGAGCGCCTGGCGCGCCTGAACCGCCACTTTCCCACGCGGGCGCCACGCTCGCAACTGGCCCCGTTGTGATGGGCACGCAGGTTGCCCCGCGCCATTTCAGCCCGGGCGCCAACCTGCCCGACGCGGGCATGCCCAGCGACCGCGCCGCGCGCATCGCAGCACGCCAGGCATTTGTGATGCTCAAGCGCACCTTCTTGCATGCGCTGGAAGCTGCCGACGGCGCCGACTGGCTGCGCAACCAGGTGCGCAGCGCCGAAGAACCCGTGGACTTGTGGCTGCTGCGCGCCCCCGTCTACGCCGCGCTGGCCGGCACCGATGAAGACCACCGCAGCCGCCGCAAGATCTTGCGGCGCGGCCTGGACACCATCTTCCCGGACCTGGAGCCGGCAAGCGCGTTCACGCCGCTGGCGTTCGTCAGCATGATGCCGCGTTCCCGGA
>CAZUKT010000168.1:4345-8836 GCA_964620975.1 uncultured Rubrivivax sp.
TTCACGCCGCTTTAGAAACCTGGATGCACCCGTGCTGCCGACGCCGGCCGCACGCGCCGCAGCACAGCGGCATCAGCCTTTGACCCGCGCCTGAAAGCTGCGCCTGAACTTCTCCACCTTTGGGGCCACCACGTGCGCGCAATAGCCCTGCCCGGGGTGGTTGGCAAAGTAGTGCTGGTGGTAGGCCTCGGCCCGGCTGTATTGGGCCAAGGGCAGCAATTCAGTCACCACGCGCCCACCGTGCGCCGCGTTGGCTTCGGCCAGCACTGCTTGTGCCACGGCCTCGTGCGCCGGGTCTGACCAGTAGATGGCGCTGCGGTACTGCGTGCCCGCATCATTGCCCTGGCGGTTGAGCGTGGTGGGGTCGTGCACGTGGAAGAAAATCTCCAGCACCTCGCGCAGGCTGATTCGCCCAGCGTCAAAACTCACGCGCACCACTTCGGCGTGGCCGGTGTCGCCGCTGCACACCTGCTCGTAGCTGGGCGCCACGACATGCCCGTTGCTGTAGCCGCTTTCAACGGCGGTGACGCCGTCCACCAGTTCAAACACGGCTTCGACACACCAGAAGCACCCGCCGCCCAGGGTGATGACTTGTTCGTTCACGCGATCGACTCCTTGAGGTTGCAGTGCGGTCGGCCTGCAGGGCAGCGGCCTTACATCCTTACACTCGCGGGCATTATCTTGGCGCCACCGCCGGCCCGCAGCAGGCGCACGCACCAAGACCCTTCTGCCTTCAGTTGCAGCACCTCACACACGCATGAACGAGATCTTCCTGACGCTGGGCATCGAAACCTGGAAGCCGTTTGTCTCGGCCCTGCTGCTGCCACCCCTGCCCTTTTTGCTGCTGGTGCTGGTGGGCGCGCGGCTGATGTTCCGCCGCCGCTTGCTGGCCTGGCTGCTGGTACTGCTGGGCTGCACGGGCATCTGGCTGATGTGCACCGTGGCCGCAGGCAAGCTCTTGGTCAACGGCTTGCTCAAGCCGCCCCCGGCGCTGGGCGTGGACCAGATCGCCGAGCTGAAGAAGTCCCCAAAGACGGCCATCGTGGTGCTGGGCGGCGGGCGCAAGCTGCTGGCACCCGAGTACGGTATTTCCACGCTCCAGTGGCGGTCGATTGAACGTCTGCGGTATGGCCTGTGGTTGTCACGTGAGACAGGGCTCCCGGTGGCCTTCAGCGGCGGCGTGGGCTTGGGTGCCGAAGCCGGCCTGACCGAAGCCGAAATCGCCGGCCGCATTGCAGAACGCGAATTTGGGCGCCCCTTGCGCTGGCAGGAAGCCGAAAGCCGCGACACCCGTGAAAACGCCTTGCGTACCGTCGCCTTGCTGCGTGGCCAGGGCATTGAGCGCGTGGTGGTCGTGACCCACGACAACCACATGCCGCGCGCGATGCGCAACTTCGAGCGGGCGGTGGCCACGTCCAACATCCGGCTCGTGGCCGCGCCCATGGGCGGCGAAGGCACGGGCCGCATCAAGGCGGTGGACTGGCTGCCCAGCCGCCATGGGTTTGACATGACGTCGGTGGGCCTGCACGAGTGGCTGGGTTTGCTGGCCGGCGCGTGAACGCACAGGCGCCAAGCTGCTGGCCGCGCCCGAGGCGCCCGGCCTAGCGCTTCACCGCCAGTGGCTGCCGTTGTGCCCGCGCCTGCGCTTCGTCCTGCGCACGCAATTCGGCGCGTTCACGGTCGGCCTGCGCGGCTTGCAGTGCTTTCAGGCGCCGCACGTGTTCGGTGGCGGCCGAGCGCCTGAAGTCGTCCATCAGCACAGCGTCCACCTTCATGCCCTTGGCGGCCATGCGCTCGGTCAAGCGCAGGCCGGCGGCTGCGTCACCGCCGAGCGAAGCCACCACTTCGTTGGCAAACAGGTCGGCGCTGCCCACGATGCTGTCCACGGCGATGGCCTTTTCGGCCTGTGCCTCGGCCGCCGTGAGCAGCATGCCCGCACCCGGCAGTGCAATGGAAAGGATCTTGCCCACCAAGAACCCGTTGCTCACGCCTTCGGACTTTTGCACCGCCGCAATGGCGCTCTGGCTGGCCTGGAAGTAGGTGCCAAAGGCCGCGAGCCAACGGAACTCATCGGGTGACTGCGCTTCGAGCATGGCGTTGGCGGGAATCTTGGCGCGTTTGTTGCCCATGCGCCAGAAGGTGTCGGGGTCGTTGTCAAAGGAACTGGCCGTCACGCTGCCCGCACAGCCCTTTTGCGTGTCCACTTGCAGCTTGCGGCCGCCGTCGAGCGTCAGGCGCATGGGCTTGCCGTCGGCGGCATCCTGGCGGGCCTGCAGCATCACGTCCCAGAAACCCTGATCGTCATTCGACACCATGGAGCCACCCCGGAACAGCGCGCCCATTTCCCACTTGGTGCCGCCGCCCGGCAGCGGCCGATCGTTGACGGCCACCACCACATCGCCCACCTTCAAGTCGTCGGGTGCGCCTTCATCGGCCCAGGCCACGCGCCACTTTTCGTCCATGCCCGTCACGGCACTGAAGACCTTCATCTCGTTGTCGGGCAGCCGGCGGCGCATGGCATGCACCGACAGCAGCACAAACGGCTCGACCTGCGTCGTGGTGTCGCACAAGGCCTCGGCGCCCCAGGCCACATGGATGGCGGCAGCCCGAAACTTGACTTCGTAGTCATAGCGCGTCTTGAAAAGCTCGCGCTCAAATGCGTTGTCGTACTGTGCGCCCACGCCACCGGACAGCGCCAAGGCACCGACGGCAAGGATCAAGGCCCGTACACACATGGACACTATTTTGACGGTGGCGGGCAACGTTTGCCCAAGACATGCAGAAAGATGGAGCGGCTGGCGGAGTTGGCCGCGCTCTTTTGATTGCTGCAACCGGCCCCAAGTGGTGCCGGTGGGGGCGCGGTGGCTGCAGTGGCATCAGGCCCACACTCAGAAAGGCCTTGCGGGTGCCCCGTGGCAACGTAAGGCGCCTGCCCCACACTCGCGCTTGCGGCGCTGGGCCGCTTGTCAATAAATCTGCTGAGGATCACAACGCAATGAAAAACTGGATGATCGGTGCCTTGGTGTTGGCCCTGGTGGCTGCCACCGTGCCTACGGCAACCGAGGCCAAGCGCCTGGGTGGCGGCAAGTCCACCGGCATGCAGCGCGACATGCCTGCACGCACCGCCCCGGATGCTCCGGCCGGCAAGCCGGCCAGCCCGTCGCCCCAGCAAGCCGCGCCCGCGACGGCCGGTGCCGCCCCGGCCGCCGCTGCGCCCAAGCGCAACTGGATGGGCCCGCTGGCCGGCTTGGCTGCCGGACTGGGCATTGCAGCGCTGATGAGCCACTTTGGCATGGGCGAAGCGATGGGCAACTTTCTGATGCTGGCATTGCTGGCGGTGGCCGGTGTCTTTGTGGTGGGCTTCCTGATGCGCAAGTTTGGCCCCGGCCGTGCGACGGCCGCTGCCGCTGCAGGCAACGGCAGCACATCGCGCACCCAGGTGGCCTGGCCGCAAGCCGCGCAGCCCGAGTCCGCGCCTGCCGCAGCCCGCACCGCGCTGGCCGACGCGCCGTCCACATCCACAGCCGCTGCAACACCGGGCGCCAGCGCAGACCTGCCAGCCGCGCAAGCCACACAAGTGGCGGCAGCCCCGTCGGCCGCAGCCACCGTGGCACGCGCCTTTGTACCGGCCGCCTTTGACACCGAAGGTTTCACCCGCACGGCCAAGATGATCTTCATCCGCCTGCAGGCCGCCAACGACACGGCCGACCTGGACGACCTGCGCCGCTTCACCACGCCCGAGCTGTTCGCCAGCCTGCGCCTGGACATCCAGGACCGCGGCCCGTCAGCCCAGCACACCGACGTGCAAAAGGTCGACGCCGAAGTGCTGGACGTGGCCAACGAAGACGGCCGCCAAGTGGTGAGCGTGCGCTTCAAGGGCCAGGTGGTGGAAGAAAAGGGCGCCGCCGCCACCGACATCAACGAAGTCTGGCACCTCGTCAAGCCGCTGGACGACAGCCGCCCCTGGGCCATTGCTGGCATCGAGCAGATCCAGCTGCAACCCTCCCTCGGAGCCGAAGCCACGCACCGTGGGCGCCTCGCTGAGCTGCACGCCGCCATCGCGCACCCGACGTCGCAGGGCCGCTTTGATCCGCTCGCCCGCAGCGCTGATGCTCTGCTCGGCACCGGGCCGTTCCCGGATCGGAATCAGCCGCAGAAAGATCTGCCCCTTGTTGGGGCTGCTGTCCTCAAAGGATCGGCCAGCGAAGAAGTTGCCGCTGGCCAGGAGGGGCTCCTTGTGGACCACCTCCCGCACCTGCTCCGACGCCGCCCGCGTGCGCACAAGGGCGGAGCCCTCCGGCAACACCACGTCTCCCCTGCGCTGCCCGGTGTCTTCCTGGGGGATGAAAGCCGTGGGGCGGGCCCGCAGGGCGGCGGTGGTGAGCAGCAGCCCGGCCAGCAGGAGGGCCAGCACGGCGCGCTTGCGCGCCAGCGCCTGATCCAGCAGCCGGCCATAGGGCGCTTCCAGGGCTTCCAGCCAGAGCCGGGGCC
>CAZUKT010000169.1:0-8785 GCA_964620975.1 uncultured Rubrivivax sp.
GATGTGGATTCCCGACGACATCACCAAGGCGGGCCGCCGCCATTCGCTGCCCCAGATGGTGGGCGACGCCAAAGCCGACGCCGCCATGCTGACCAGTGTTTCGCCCCTGGCACAGGCCGAGCGCATCCGTGCACCCTTGCTGCTGGCCTACGGTGAAGCCGATTTGCGTGTGCCGCTGGCCCATGGCAAGCGGCTGCGCGAGGCGCTGCAGAAAGCCGGGCGCGAGCCGCAGTGGGTGACCTACCGCGACGAAGGCCACAGTTGGCGCCTGCCGCAGACCCAGGCCGACTTTGCGCAACGGCTTGAAAAGTTCCTGGCCGAGCACCTGCGGTAGGCGCCCGCAGTGAGCTCGGTGCTGCTGGGGCAGTGAACTGGGCGTTGAGCTGGGCTTGCCGTAGCCAGCCGTGTCAGGCCCCGGGTGGGGCCCGAACGCAGATCTACTTGGAACGGACCACGTCCATGCCTGGCTTGGCACCGCTGCGCTTGACGGCGGGCGTTGGCGCCGCCGCTGTCTTGGTTGCCGCCTTGCCCACCACGGCATTCTTGGCCGGCGCTGTCTTGGCGGGCGCCTTCTTGGCAGGCGCCGTCTTGGCCACTGCCTTCGGGCTCGCAGCCTTCTTGACCGGCGCCTTCTTGGCCACCACCTTCGGGCTCACGGCCTTCTTGGTGGGGGCAGCGGCAGCGGTCTTTGCCGCTGCGGCTTTTTTCACCGGGGCGGGCGTGGCGGCTGCCTTTTTTGCTGCTGCCTTTTTGGCCGGTGCTTTCTGAGTTGCCATCGGGTCTGACCTTTCAAGTGGTTGGTGATTGCGGGGCGTTTTCACCTTAGCCGATGCCTCGCGGCGGCGCAATGCAGGACTTGCCTCGGTGCGCCGGCGCGGCGTCTGTTGGTAGATGGTCAGCTGCAACAGGTCTCCGTAGGAGCGGCACACTGGGGTCTGGGGTGTGGTGCCGACGCGGGCGCTGATGCGCGGCACCAGTTCCTGCACACCGGCCATCAATTTCAGCATGCTGACCTTGCGCCCGGGCCGGCTCGCAAAGCGCGCCGAATGCAGCGCCTCCAGAAGCGCCCTGGTCAACACGCCCTGGCGCAACGCATCAGACTCGAACGACAGCTCTTCGCTGCGTGCGGCGTTGATGATGTACATGCCGCGCTCGTTGATGGCCTGGATGCGGCGCGCCAGTTCTTCGGGGTCCAGGCCACGCATCATGTTGTTGCCGGCCATGCCCGAGTGGCAGGCATCGATGACGAGCACCACCTCCGCCGGCACGGCGGTGGCGATCTCTGCAAACTCCACCAGCGACAGGCCGCTGCGTTCCATGTCCTGGCCTGTCGGCACCAGGTCCCAGTTCCAGAAGTACAGCTCCGGCTCGCCGGCAAACCGCGTGCCGTGGCCAGACAAAAAGACAAACAGCACGTCGCGCTCGGCGCCGGCATCACGGTGGCGTTGTTCGATCAGCGTGGCCAGGCGCTGGATCTGGCCCAGGATGGCGGCCTTGGTGGCTGCGGCGTCAACAAGCAGCGCCGCCTCGACGCCGTCAAAGGCCGGGTTGCGCAGCTTCATGCGTGCATCGAAGCGGCTGCTTCGCCGCGAACCGGCCAAGGCGTTGTAAACCGCCGTCGCATCGCGGTGCGCAAACTGCAAGGCCTGGGTGGTGCCGGCCACGTCAGTACCGGCCACCTGGAAATTGGACACACCCACGCTCAGCAAAAAGAGCTTGCCCGAGCTGGCCTCTTGCTGGAAGGTGTCGGGCGCCGCCGCCGGGCCGGCGGCCTCCAACACCACCGGCATCGCCTTCGACGCGGCGCTCTCGGCATGAATGGCCAGCACATTGGCACCGGGGCGCAGCGGCAGCGTGACGCGGTGGCGCGACACCGGGCCCGCCAAGGGCTGCGACTCGGTCCAGATGAAGCGCCCGTTGCGCAGGATCCAGGCCCGCGTGGCGGGCTGCTCCGGGCGCAGCGCCTGCACGGTGAAGACCAGGCTGACGCTGCGCCGGTCGGCCGCGACGGTGCTGATTTCAAGTTCGACGATGGGCGGCAGCAGCGAGGTGAGGTCAACCACGGGGATCGAGATGCCCATCGCCCGCGCCCTGGCTTCGGTGCCGTGTTCAACCACCGCCGCCACGATGTCGCGGCGGTCGAAGCAGGCAAAGCGGTCGGCCGGAAAAAACAGCGCCTCCTGGTGCGGCCCACGGTCCACGCAGCAGCCGAAACGGCGGTTTCCGGCCGCGTTGGTGGCGTAGTAACCGCTGCGCGTCCAGAGCACCCATTCGTCGTCGGCGCCCATGAACAGCGTCAGGTCACCCTGGCGGCCCAGCGCCCCTTCCCAGCCCTGGTAGTCGGCGCGGTGGTAGATCTGCACGATCTGCCGGTTTGCATCGCCCAAGGCCCAGCGGCCAGGCTCGGCATCGCGCGGGCCGATGTCGCTGGGGCACGTGGCGGCGAGCCGAAGTTCGCGCAGGTCGAAACGCTGTTGCCGTGGCGGATGGTTGGGCGGCAGCAGGCGCATTGGCACGGTGCCGAAGCGAAGCTGGTCTTGTGCGTCGATGTCAATGTCGCGCATCGTCTGGCCGACGCCGCGCAGCGTGCCCAGCGCCCGCCCGACCCGGGAGCCCGGGTTCCACAGGTGGATGGCGTGGTCGTCACCGCCCGCGCTGAGCACGGCCTGCGGCGACAACCAGGCCACGGCGGCCACTGCCGCGTCGTGGCCGTAGTAGGTGCTGCACAGGTCAAAGCCAAGCACCCCGGTGGCGTAGGCATGGGCCAGCGCCACCCCATCGCCCACCAAGTCCGCAGGGCTGCTCAGGCCCACCGCCAGATGGCAGCCGTCGGGCGAAAAGGCCATCGCCGCTGGGGGCGACTCGGTGACGATGTCGCCGACGACACGCCCGCTGTGGTTGTGGCCGACAAAACGCCCCAGCCCCCGTTCATAGCCGGCCTCGAAGGCCGTGGCCACCACCACGCAATGCGCGCTCACGGCCAGGGTGGTGGGGTCGATCTCGCCGTCGGGCTTCAAGCGCTTCACCACGTCAAACCCGTGGCCGGCCCGCCAGGCCAACCAGTGCAGCCGGCGCTGCTTGGGGTCGGTGATCGAATGCACGGCGTCCACCAGGCCGAATCCTGCGGAGCGCACCAAGGCTTGCGGCCACGGCAGATCAGCAAGCCGGGCAGGAATGAAGCGCACCACCACCACCAGGTGCGCCAGCTCGTCCACCATGCGGGTCTGGGCAAGCGGGTGCTCCGCCACCGGCAACGGGGGCCGGTCAAAGCCGGCGCTGGTCAGTGCGTGCGCAGACACCACTTGCACCGCGCCGCGCCGGTGCACAAGCCCGTGTTTGCGCGTCACGCCAAAAGCCACCCAGCGGCCGTCGGGGCTGAAGGCCAGGCTGTGCAGTTCGTCGGCATGCTCAAAGGCCGCCACCAGGTTGCCCGTTTCGATGTTGAACACCTCGACGCGCCGCCCGTTCTTCACCGTGACGAGCCAGCGCCCCTTCGGGCTCAGCGCCATGCGGTTGATCAGCCCGTCGGCCGAGCCGCCTTCCACGCGGGGGCGGGTGTGGCCCAGCAACTGGCGCCGCAACTGGCGTGTGCCGGCGTCCCACACCCGCACGCTGCAGTCACCGGCCGAGACCACGGTCTTGCCGTCGGCCGAGACACACAGCTGCACGATGGGGTCGGTGTGGGTGCCGGTGTCGAGCTTCAACCACGCGTGCGCGATGGCTGCGGTCTTCATCGAAGGCTTAGTGGGTACAGGCAGGGTTTTGGGCATGTGCATCCCGTGGCGTTCAGGTGGACAACAGTGCGCGGTGTTCAGCCACCTGCAGGTAGTCGTGCCGCACGGCGGCGTCGGGGATGCGCGCACTGCGCTCGCGCAATTCGGCCCGGGCCCGGTTCAGCAAGAGGCCGGCACGGCTGTCGGCGCAGGCCACGAGCACGCGCCAGGCCACGAGGTACAGCGCCATCGGCAGGGGCGCGGCGTCGGCCACGGGTGCCAGCAGCTTGGTCAGCAGGTCGCCAAGCTCGGCCCGGGCCGCCAGGGCCGGCGTCGGGCTGGGCGTTTCGGTGGCGCGCAGGGTGAGCTCGGCGCGTGCGGCCTGCACTTCAAGCGCCCCGCCGGTGTCGCCCAGTTCGGCCAGCAGGCGGCTGGCTTCGTGCAAAGCGGTGCGGGCTGCGCCGAAGCGGCCGCTGGCGCTGTGCAGGCGGCCGATGTCGAGCTGCGTGCTGGCCTCGATGGCACGCAGGCCGATCTCGCGGGTGATGACCAGCGCCGCGTCCAGCGCCAGCATCGCCGGCCCGGGCTCGCCCATGGCGGCCGCCACGCGGCCCAGGTTTTCCAGCACCGTGGCCTCACCCCGGCGCATGCCGCAGGCGCGGAACAGGGCCAGGGCCTGCTCGCCCAAGGTGCGCGCTGCGCCGTATTGGCCAAGTTCGCGGTGCGCCTCGGCGCGGTTCAGCAGCGCGGCACCGTGCTGGGCCGGCTCCTGCATCTCGGACCAGATGCGCGCGGCCTGTTCGGTGGTCTGCACCGCAAGGTAAAAGTCACCCGCCGCCAGCCAGGCTGCACCCCTGTTGTTGAGCAGCATGGCCTCGCCGGAGCGGTCGCCAATGCGCCGGGCCATGGCTTGCGCGCGTTCGTAATGGGCCGCCGCCTCGGCGAACCGGGCGCGCGACTTGGCCACCACGCCCAGGCTGTTGAGCAGGTTGATTTCGCGCCGCAGATCGCCGCTGCGCTGCACGGCGGGAAGCGCCGCCTGCAAGTGCGCGTCGGCCGCGTCGTAGCGCCCGGCGTGCCAGTCTTGCAGGCCCAGTTGGGTCAGTGCGGCCGATTCACCGCCGGCATGGCCGTGCTGCCGCGCCAGCGCCAGCGCTTGTTGCAGCGGGGCATGGGCGTCTTCGGTCTGGCCGGCGGCGAAGTGGGCCCGCGCCAGCAGCAGCAGCGCGTCTATGCGCCAGCCTTCGGCGGTGTTGCTGTTGCTGGCAGCGCCGCCCACGCCGGTGTCCCAGGCCGCCAGCGCCGCCAGCACACCCTGGCGCGCGGCTGCAAAGTCGCCGACGTCCAGTTCCAGGTCGGCCCGACGCAGCGCAATGCGCCCACGCAGCCAGGCCGGGTCGGCTGCGGTTTGTGCCGCCGCCAGCGCATCGAGCTCGGCCAGGTGGCGCCGGCGCTCGTCGTGGCGGCCCTGCAGGTCGCAAATGGCCTCGCACTTGAAGACCGTCTCCAGACGCGTGCCGTGGTCGCCGGCGGGCAGCCACTGCAGCGCCTGCGCAAAGCAGGCCAATGCCTCGTCGTTGGCAAAGGCGGCGGCGGCCTGCTCGCCGGCGCGGATCAGGTGCGGGCAGGCCTTGTCGCGCTGCTCGGCACGCGCCCAGTGGTGCGCCAGCTCTGGCGCCAAAGGGGCCAGGCCGTTGGGGTGGCGCGCCTCCAGGTGGGCCGCGTACTGCCCGTGCAGGCGCACGCGGCTGCTCTGGTTGATGCTCTCGTACGCCACCTCGAGCGTGACCAGGTGCTTGAACACAAAGGTCGGCTCGGGCTCGCCGGCCAGTGCGGGCGTCAGGCCCAGGCGGTCAAGCTCTTGCAGGTCGTCGTGCAGCGCCTCGGCGCCGCCGGGGTGTGGGTGGCAGTCGTGCAGATCGGCCAGCCGGAAGCGCCGGCCAATGACGCTGGCCACCTTCAGCGCCAGTTGCTGCGCGACGCTGAGCCTGTCGATGCGGCTGAGCACCAGGCTGCGCAGGCTCAGGGGCCAGTCCAGCGCCTCTTGGGTGGCCAGGTGGCGTGGATCCAGCCCGCGGTCGTGCAGGTAGTTGAGCAGCTCCTCGATATAAAACGGGTTGCCCTGGGCACGCTCGACGATGCGCGCGATCAGCGCCGGCGGCACGCTGCCGCCGCGCTCGGGGAACTGGGCCGACAGCTTGGCGCGAATCAGTTGCTCGGCCTGCGACGCGTCGAGGCCGCCCAGCTCGATGCGCAACATCGGCGCCGTGGCCTGGGCCGCCAGCAGCGGCGCCAGCGCGTCAGCGCCGCGCGCGGCCTCGGGCGGGCGCTGGCTCAGCAGCACCAGCAGCGGCAGCGTTGCCGGCACCGCCATCGCGCGCACCACGGCCTGCAGCAGTTCCAGCGACAGCGGGTCGGCGCTGTGCAGGTCTTCAAGCACCAGCAACAGGCCGGCACCGTCCTGCGCGGCTTCCTGCGCTGCAGCGCGCAGGCAGCTCAGCAGCATGGCTTCCAGCAACGCCTTGCGGTCCATCGGCGCCAGCGCCTGCGTGAAGGCGTTGTCAGGCAGGTCCAGGCCCACCACGGCGCCCAGCAGGGGCCAGGCCTCGGCGTGCTCGGGCGCGCGGCGGGCCAGCGCCGAAGCCACGGCGCGCCACTGCATGCGGGGCGGCAACGCCGGGTCCAGGTCAAAAAACGCCGTCCACACGCCGTGCCAAAGGCGGTAAGGCGTGCGCACGCCGTCGGCCGCCGCCGCGCCGCCGTAGCCCACCAGGCCGCTGCGCAAAGCCAGGCGCAGCCCTTCGGCCACCAGGCGCGACTTGCCCATGCCCGCCTCGGCCACGATGGCCACGACTTCGCCCCGCCCACCCAGCACATTGGCCACGCGCTCGGCGAGCAAACGCATCTCGGGCTCGCGCCCCACCATGGGCAGCACAAAGTCGGGCTCCTGCAGGCGGATCGCGCGCTGGCGCTGCGAACCCAGCAAGGCAAACACCGGCATGGGCTCGGCCTTGCCCTTGAGCGCGATCGGCGCCCGCGCTTCAAGCGCAAAGCCAGGGGCCACGGCCGCCCGCACGCGGCCCGACACCAGGATCTCACCGGGCCGCGCCAGGCCCATCAGGCGTGCCGCAGCGTTGACGGCGTCGCCCTGGGCGCCAAAGGACTGGCGCGTGCGGCTGCCGTAGCCGCCCACACGCATGCTGCCGCTGGCAATGCCGATGCGCGCAGCGCCCGGGCCGCAGGCAAACAGGCTGCGCAGCGCCAGCGTGGCGCGCACGGCGCGCTGGGCGTCGTCTTCATGCACCTGCGCGGCGCCAAACGAGCCGTACAGGTAGCTGCCCTTGTCGCCAATGATCAGTTCCAGCAACACACCGCCATGCTGCTGCAGCAGGCGTTGCGTGCGCGAAATCAACGTGTCCAGGCTTGCTGCGGCCTCGGCATCGTCGTCGTAGTCCAGGCCGTCAAAGCCCAGGAACACGGCCACGGTGGGGCGCAGGTCGGTGACAAACAGGCCGGGGCCCGAGGACTCTCTTTCATACACAAAAGGCAGCACCCAGGGCCGCAGTTGGGCCGGCGTCGGCCGCTGCGCCGGTGGCAGTGGCGGCGGCACGGCGTCCATGTCAGGGGTGACTATCCAGGCCGGGTCGAGCACGCCAAAGCAAGTGCCGTTGCCGGTGTGGCGGATCTCCAGCACCCCGGCCTCCAGGGCCACCAGGGCCGACATGCTGGCCTCGTCCAGCAGCACCTCACCAGGCCGCGCCAGCGTCTCGGCCAGAGCCACGCGGGAGACGGTGGCACCGGCGAGCACGTCAATGAGGTGGATGCCGGCATCACCCACCGTGAAGCGGCGCGCCGGGCCACTGGCCACGCACACCTTCAATGCCAGGCCGTCAAACGAACGCATGGCCCGCTGCATGGCCTGCGCGCAGCAAGCCGCACGCAGGGTGGCGGCCGGCACGGTGCCCGCGTCGGCGTCAAACCAGCAAGTGACGGCGTCGCCTGCAAAGCTGATGGTGCTGCCGCCCAGGCGGTCGACCTCGCCGATCAGCGCTTCGTAGACACGGCCGACAAGCAGCGTCAGGCCTTCGATGCCGCCGCGCTCGCCGTGCTGCTGCGTCAGCGACTCGGTCAGCGCCGTAAAGCCCGCGATGTCGGCAAACAGCGCCGCGCCGTGCGTGCGCTCGGGCAGGCTCAGGCCGCGTGCCAGTGCTTGCAGGCGGTCCTGGGGCAGGTAGGTGTGCAAGGCCATTGTCCGCAGGGACGGTAGCACGGGCCACAGGCGCTGACTCAGACCCAGACCGCCCCGATCCATGCAAAGCACCCCGCAGCGCAATTGGCCGCCGGGCCCACGGAGCATGGCCGGTACGGGCGTCCTGTTGCACGACCACCCCCCCGATTGGCCAAGGTGGACGAAGGCGGCGATGTCTTCACCAAGCGCTACCTGCCGCAAGTCCTGGAACGCCGTGTCCGCAGCGCACACCGCACCAACCCGCCGCTGGGCCTGGTTTTCGTGGATCTGGACCCCTGCAAGCACTTGAACGACCGATCTGGCCGCAACGACGGCGACCTGCTGCTAAGCGCCGTGGCCACCATGCCGGGGCCTGCAGTTGCCCTGATGCCGGTGTTCGACGCTCAAGTTTCATGGCGCCCGGTCGATACCGGAACCATCGGTGTTCACACTTAACACGGAAGACTCCATGGATCTCGACTCCGCATCCAAAGCCCACTCCGAGTGGAAAGTCAAACTGCGCCTGGCCATCTCCAACAAAGAACAACTGGACGCCGCGAGCATTGCGCAGGACAACTGCTGCGCCCTCGGCAAGTGGCTGCACGGCGACGCCAAGGGCTTGTTTTCGGCCCTGCCCGCCTACAAGGATTGTGTTGCCAAGCACGCTGCATTCCATCGGGAAGCCAGCAAAGTGGCCTTGGTCATCAACGCCCGCAACTATGACGCTGCAACCAAGATGCTGGACGCGGGCACCGCCTATGCACAAACGACAACTGCCGTAGGCTCCGCCATCCTGGGCCTGAAAAAGGCCGCTGCAATAGCGTGAAGGCCCAAGTGCCTTGAC
>CAZUKT010000170.1:0-8724 GCA_964620975.1 uncultured Rubrivivax sp.
ACGGCATTCCCGACTTCAAGATGGAGAAGAGCCACATCGACCGCCGCGTGGCGCAGATGCAAGCCGAGGGCGTGGTCTTCCGCACGGGCGTGCTCGTGGGCGCCTGGCCAAACGAAGGTGCCGCCAGCAAGGTCACCAACGACGCCAAGGAAACCATCACCGCCGAGCAGCTCAAGTCCGAGTTCGACGCCGTGCTGCTGAGCGGCGGCAGCGAGACCAGCCGCGACCTGCCCGTGCCCGGGCGCGACCTGGACGGGGTGCACTTTGCGATGGAGTTTCTGCCGCAGCAGAACAAGGTCAACGCGGGCGACAAGCTCAAGGGGCAGCTCAAGGCCACCGGCAAACACGTCATCGTCATCGGCGGTGGCGACACCGGCAGCGACTGCGTCGGCACCAGCAACCGCCACGGTGCAGCCAGCGTGACGCAGTTTGAAGTCATGCCCAAGCCGCCTGTCGAAGAAAACCGCCCCATGACCTGGCCCTACTGGCCCATCAAGCTGCGCACCAGTTCCAGCCACGACGAAGGCTGCGACCGCGAATTCGCCATTTCCACCAAAGAACTGGTCGGTGGCACCGGCAAGGACAAGGGCAAGGTCACCGCACTCAAGACCGTGCGCGTGCAGTGGCAAGGCGGCAAGATGGTGGAAGTGCCGGGCTCCGAGCAAGAGTACAAGGCCGACCTGGTGCTGCTGGCCATGGGCTTTGTGGCGCCGGTGGGCAGTGTGCTGGAGGCTTTTGGTGTGGAAAAAGACGGCCGCGGCAACGCCAAGGCCAACACCGAGACGGCGGCCGCCTACAAGACCAACGTGGACAAGGTTTTTGCGGCCGGCGACATGCGCAGAGGCCAGAGCCTGGTGGTGTGGGCCATCCGCGAAGGCCGCCAGGCCGCACGCGCGGTGGACGAGTTCCTGATGGGCAGCAGCACACTTCCCCGCTGACAACAAGCTGCGGCGCAGGGGCCGGTTTGCTGCCGGCCGTGTGCTGCCGCTTGGCGTGGCCGGGCGAGACCACATTTCGACACATCCACTTTGCAATCCCGCAACCCTGGGGTTTGCCCGGTGCATGCGAGAATCCGCGCCACTTCAGCAAGGCACCCGGGCGCACCCAGCGCCCCGCCCCGCACCCGCTTGACCACCGACACCTTCATCGAGATTGACCACGTCACGTTCGGCTACGACGCAAGCCGGCCGATTCTTTCTGACGTGTCGCTCAAGTTTCCGCGTGGCAAGGTCACCGCCATCCTGGGCGGCTCGGGCTGCGGCAAGACCACCTTGATGCGGCTTATCGGTGGTGTGTACGCCGCCGACAAGGGCCGCGTGGTGTTTGACGGCGAGGTCGTCAACACCCGGGACCAGGCACAACTCTTTCGCCTGCGTCGCCGCCTGGGCATGCTGTTCCAGTTTGGCGCGCTCTTCACCGACCTCACGGTGTTCGAGAACGTGGCCTTCCCCATGCGCGAGCACACCACCTTGCCCGAAGACATGATCCGCGACCTGGTGCTGATGAAGCTCAACGCCGTGGGGCTGCGTGGCGCCGCCGGGCTGCGCATCAGTGAAGTGTCGGGCGGCATGGCAAGGCGCATTGCATTGGCACGCGCCATTGCCCTGGACCCCGAACTCATCATGTACGACGAGCCCTTTGCCGGCCTCGACCTCATCAGCATGGGCGTGGCCGCCAAGCTCATCCGCACCCTCAATGACGCCACCGGCGCCACCAGCCTGGTGGTCAGCCACGACGTGCCCGAATGCATGGCCATCAGCGACCACATCATCCTGCTGGCCACCCAGGGCCGCATCGTGGCCCAGGGCACACCAGCTGAACTGATGGACAGCAACGACCCAGAAACGCGACAGTTTGTGCGTGGTGAACCCGACGGCCCGGTCAAGTTCCACTACCCAGCGCCCGAGATTGGCGCCGACTTTGGCTTGGGCGCGCCATGAACTTCATTGCACGCCTGGGCGCCATCGCGCTGGAGCAGTTCCGCGGTTGGGGCCACGCGGCCTTCTTCTTTCTGGACCTGCTGCGGGCCGTGCCCGCATCACTGCGCCGCTTTGGCCTGGTGGTGGCGCAGGTGCATGCCATCGGCAACCGTTCGCTGGTCATCATCATGGCTTCGGGCCTGGCGGTGGGCTTTGTGTTGGCGCTGCAGATGTACTACGCGCTGGTGGCCTACGGCGCAGCCGAAAGCCTGGGCCTGATCGTGAACCTGGCGCTGGTGCGTGAACTGGGCCCGGTGGTCACGGGCTTGCTGTTTGCGGGCCGTGCCGGCACGTCGCTGACTGCCGAAATCGGCCTCATGAAGGCGGGTGAGCAACTCGCTGCGATGGAACTGATGGCCATCGACCCCAAGGCACGTGTGCTGGCACCGCGCCTCATTGGTGGCATCGTGTCCATGCCGATACTGGCGATCCTGTTTTCGGCCATCGGCATCGTGGGCGCCTACATCGTGGCGGTGCTGCTGATCGGCGTGGACTCAGGCAACTTCTGGTCGATCATGCAAACCAAGGTGGACGTGTGGCGTGACGTGGGCAACGGCCTCGTCAAGGCCAGCGTGTTTGGCGTTGTGTGCACCGTGGTGGCGCTATACCAGGGCCACGAGACCGAAGCCACGCCGGAAGGCGTGGCCTACGCCACCACCCGCACGGTGGTGATTTCTTCCCTGTGGGTGCTGGGCATGGACTTCATCCTCACCGCACTGATGTTTTCGACACCCTGATCGGTGGCGGGACAAACGAAAGACGTTATGGGCAAAAAAGGGATAGAAATACTGGTGGGCCTGTTTGTGCTGCTGGGCATGTTGGGCCTTGTTTTCCTGGCCATGAAAGCAGCCAACCTCGGGCAGGTGGGCGGTGGTGACACCTACGGCATGCAGGCCCGGTTTGACAACATCGGCGGGCTCAAGGTGCGTGCGCCTGTGCGCAGCGCCGGGGTCACCGTGGGCCGCGTCACCAGCATCGAGCTGGACCCCAAGGACTTCAAAGGCGTGGTGAAACTGGAAGTTGAACGCAGCTACCAGTTTCCAAAGGACACGTCGGCCAAGATCCTGACGGCCGGACTGCTGGGCGACCAGTACATCGGACTCGAACCTGGCGGAGACGACAAGAACATTGCCCCGGGCGAGACCATTTCCCAGACGCAGTCGGCCGTGGTGCTGGAAAACCTGATCGGCCAGTTCCTCACCAGCAAGGCCGACAGTGCCGGCGGCCCGGCCGCAGCGGCCTCGGAGGCCGGCAAGTGACATGGCCGTGCGCGCCTTGGCGCGCGCTGCGGCAGGCCACGCCACGCGCAGCGTGTGCATTGCTGGTTGCCGCCGTGGTGGTGGTGTCGGGCTGCGCCACCACGCCTGCGGGCGGGCAGGCGGCCACGCCGGTGGCTGGTGACCCCTGGGAAAGCTGGAACCGCAAGGTGTACGGGTTCAACGACAAGGTTGACGAAGCGGTTCTCAAACCCGTGGCCACGGCCTATCGCGACGTGGTGCCCGAGCTTGTGCGCACTGGCGTGAACAACGTGCTGGGCAACATCGGCGACGTCTGGTCGGCCGCCAACCAGTTGCTGCAAGGCAAGCTGCAGGCCAGCCTGGAAATGGGCATGCGCGTGTTGACCAACAGCGTCTTCGGCCTGGGTGGTTTGCTCGACCCAGCCACGCCGCTGGGTCTGACACGGCGCAGTGAAGACTTTGGCCAGACGCTGGGCACCTGGGGACTGGGCAGCGGCCCCTTCCTGGTGTTGCCACTTTTGGGCCCGTCCACGCTGCGTGACACCGCTGGCCTGCTGGTGGACCGCAAGACCGGCGCCTCGACGCTGCCACCCACGGCTGGCGGCCAGTACAGCGTGACGGCGCTGGAAGTCATCAACCTGCGTGCCAACCTGCTGTCCACCACCCAGCTGCTGGACCAGGTGGCGTTGGACAAGTATTCCTTTGTGCGTGACGCCTACCTGGCGCGCCGCCGCGACGCGCTGTACGACGGTGCCCCCCCCATGGAAGCCTTCGACGACACCGAAGCCGACGCGCCGCCGCCCCCGCAACCACCGGCGCCCGCCACCAAACGCATACCGGCCACGCCCACACCGGCAGCCACCAAGTAGCCCCAAGTGAACCGGCAGGCCACTTGCCGCGTTACAGGCAGTGCGGCCCAGCCCGATCCAAGGGCCGATGACTGAAAGGACCCCTGTGCTGAAGAAATTGATTTCCGTGGCCACGCTGATGTTGAGCCTGGTGACCGCCGGCCCCGCCGTGGCCGATACCAGCGCCGACGCCCTGGTGCGCCAGATCTCTGTGGAAGTGATAGACACCGCCAAGGCCGACAAGGCCATACAGGCCGGTGACTTGACCCGCATCCTGGCCCTGGTTGAAAGCAAGGTCATGCCGCACGTCAACTTCGAGGTCGTCACGCGCTCGGCCGTGGGGCCGCAATGGCGTGGCGCCACGCCCGAGCAGCGCGCCAAGCTGCAGGCCGAATTCAAGATCCTGCTCATCCGCGTGTATTCAGGCGCGCTGTCGCAACTGCGTGACCAGACCGTGGAGGTGACCAAGACCCTGCCCGTGTCCGGCAGCACACAGGTGGTGGTGCAGACCGAAGTGCGTGGCAAGGGCGAGCCCATCAAGCTTGACTACCGACTCGACAAGGCCGCCGATGCCTGGAAGATCATCGACGTCAACGTGGGTGGCCTGTGGCTGGTGCAGAACTACCGCTCGCAGTTTGCGCAAGAGATCACCAAGGGTGGCATCGACGGCCTCATCAAGACGCTGGTCGACCGCAACAAGGCCTCTGCGGCCAAAGGCTAGTTGCCACCCCTCCCGCTGACAAGACGCCGACGAAAGACCCCCATGCAATTGCCCGCCACCGCCACCCTGGACCAGGCCGCCGCCCTGGCGGCCACGCTGCCTGCCCTGGTGGCCGGCGGCAGTGGTGTGCTGCGGGTGGACGCCAGCGTGCTGACGGCGTTTGACAGCTCCACCATCGCGCTGCTGATGCAGGCCCGGCGTTTGGCACAGGCCGCTGGCCGCAGCTTTGAAGTGGCCGGCGCGCCGGCCAAGCTGGCCGAGTTGGCCCGCCTCTACGGCGTGGAAGAACTGCTCTCGCTGTCGTCAAGCCCGGCATAGGTGTCCGCGCCACCCGGGCCGCCCGCGCTGCGTGGCAATTCGGCATAACGCCGCTGGCGCAGCGCCTTCTTCACCTCTTGCAGCATCGGCCGCAGATTGGCCGAACCCAGGCGCAGCGCCACGCCGGTGGTGAGGATGTCGATGATCAGCAGGTGCAGCAGCCGCGACACCATGGGGCTGTAGCGGTCGGCATCTTCGGGGTGGTCGGCGGCCAGCAACACCTGGTTGGCACCGTGCTGCAGCGCGCTCTTGCAAGTCAGCGCCAGCGGTGAGCCGCTGGCCGTGATGATGATCACCGTGGCGCCCTTCTTGCGCGCAATCTCTGCCACGTCCAGCAGGTCGCGGCTGCGGCCCGAATTGCTGATGATGACCGCGCAGTCGTCGGGCTTGAGCATGGTGGCACTCATGACCTGCATGTGGCCGTCACTGATGGCGGCCGAGGTGACGCCCAGGCGGAAAAACTTGTGCTGCGCGTCCAGCGCCACGATGCCCGAATTGCCCACGCCGTAGAACTCGATGCGGTGCCCACTGCGGCCGGCCTGCGCCAAGGCTTCAATGGCGCGTTCCACACTCTGTCCGGCGGCGGCATTGCGGTAGCGCAGCATGGCCGCCACGGCGTTGTCGATGACCTTGACGACGATGTCGCCGGCTTTGTCGTCGTCGTCCACCGACCGGTGCACAAAGGGCACGCCTTCATTCACGCTGCCCGCGAGCTTGCGCTTGAAGTCGGCCAGCCCGTCGTAGCCCACGCTGCGGCAAAAGCGCACCACCGTGGGCTTGCTGACGTGTGAACGCTCGGCCAATTCCACCACCGGCAGCGTGGCAAAGCTGCGTGGGTCGGCCAACAAGAGCTTGGCCACGCGCTGCTCGGCCGGTGGCAAGGCGGGTATGGAGGCGCGGATACGTTCGAGCATGGTCACTCCTGAAAAGCGCCGGGGGACCAGCGGCTGCGCGGAGTCAAGGGCCGCGTCCCGGTGGGCGATTTGAATTCTGCGGTGGGCTGCAGCGGCTCACCAAGGGCCGTGCCGGCCGGTGCCGCCCGGCCGTGCAGCCAGGCGTCGGCGGCCAGGCGCGGCAACCCGGTGGCATCGGGCTGCATCAGGGGCGCCGGCAGCACGAAGTTGCCCTCGGCCGTGCTGCCCCAGTCCACGTCGGCCAGCCCCAGCCCCACAAAGAGGTTGTTGACCACCCGCTGCGGCACGGCCGTGCCCAGCTTTTGCCCGTGCACGCGCACAAAGATGGCGGGCGTGATGCCGTCGCTGATGAAGGTGTTGTGCGCCAGATAGAGGCCTTGCGGGCGGCCATCGGGCGCGCCCTCGGCACCAAAGGCCAACACCGTGGCGTTGCTGGTGTCGGCACTTTGCGCCAGCACATTGCCCACCACCCAGGCCAGACCACCGTGGGGGAATTCCAGTTCGTAGGACGCCTGGCCCGCCGGCCTGTCGTCCAGCCGGTTGTAGAAGACGCGGTTCTCACGCGCACGCGACTTGACCAGGTGGCCATGGTGCCCGCCATGCAGGTGGCTGCCACTGAGCGTGAAGCTGGCAATCCGGCCCACGTACAGCAAGTGCGGCAAGCTGGTGCCAGCGGGTGCGGCGGCAAATTCGCTGTCGTGCACGGCCAGCGCTGCCGTGGCCACGTTGCCCGTGAGGATGCCGTTCTGGTTGTCGACGAAGACACAGCGTGTCACGCGCAGCATGCCGCGCTCAAAGCGAATGCCGGCGCCGTTGCCGTCGGGCACACGCACGCCGCGGAATTCGATGTTGTCGATGTGCACGTCGCCGTCGCGCACCACCAGCATGGCCTTGCCTTCGGCATGCTGGCCGTCGGCGTGCAGCACGGGCCGGCCACCCACCCCGCGCAGCGTCAGGCGCCGCTGCAGGATCACCCCGACCTGGCCATGGTGGTCACCGGCGCCAATCTCGATCACGTCACCGTCAGCCGCAAGACGCAACGCATCTTGCAGGCTCTGCCCCGGCGACACCAAAAACGTGGCCGCGTGCAGCGCGTGGCTGAACAGGCCGCTGACCAGCGCAAGCGCCAGCAGCGGCCAGCGCTTCATTGCTCTTCGGCCCAGGTGCTGCCGTCGCGCGCCACCAGGGCGCTGGCCGCTGCCGGGCCCCAGCCGCCGGCGGCGTAGGGGCGCGGGCCCACCGTGTCCTGGCTCCAGGCGTGCAGGATGGGCTCCACCCAGCGCCAGGCCTGTTCTTGTTCGTCGCTGCGCACAAACAGGTTCAGGCGCCCGGCAATGGCGTCCAGCAGCAGCCGCTCGTAGCCACCCACACGTTCACTGGCAAAGGCCTTGTCAAAGTCCAGGTCCAGGCTCACAGGTGACAGCGCCTCGGGCGCGTTGCTGGCCGTGCCACCGCCCTTGGCGGCCAGCAGGTGCAGTTCGAGCCCATCCTCGGGTTGCAGCTTGATGACCAATTGGTTGGCGCGCCGCGTGCCCGGAAAAATGGGGTGCGGCACCTCGCGGAAATTGACCACGATCTGCGCGTCGCGCCCGGCCAGGCGTTTGCCAGTTCGCAGGTAAAACGGCACACCCGCCCAGCGCCAGTTTTGCACCTCGGTGCGCAGCGCCACAAAGGTTTCGCAGGTGCTGCCGGCGGGCACCTTGACTTCGTCCAGATAACCCGGCACGGCCTTGCCGTCCACCGTGCCGGCCTTGTACTGGCCACGCACCACGTCACGCGCCACCAGTTCGGGCGTAAAGGGCCGCAGGCTGCGCAGCACTTTGAGTTTTTCGTCGCGTATGGCATCGGCGTCGCTGGTGGGTGGCGGCTCCATGGCAATCATGGTCAGCAACTGCAGCGCATGGTTCTGGATCATGTCGCGCAGCGCGCCCGTGCGGTCGTAAAAGTCGCCGCGTGTGCCCACACCAATGGCTTCTGAAATCGTGATCTGGATGTTGGCAATGCTTTCGCGGCGCCACAGCGGCTCAAACAGCGCATTGCCAAAACGCAGCGCCATCAGGTTTTGCACCGCCGGTTTGCCCAGATAGTGGTCAATGCGCAGCGCCTGGTCTTCCCTGAAGGCCGAGCGCACCACGCGGTTGATCTCTTGCGCGCTGGCCAGGTCGTGGCCCAGCGGCTTTTCAAGCACCACACGCACGTGCGGGCCGTTCAGCCCGGCGCTACCGAGTTGTTCAACGATCACCGGAAACAGGTGCGGGCTGGTGGCCAGGAAGAGCACGGCGGTGTCAGCACGGGCACCGCTGCGGCCTTCTTCGGCGCGCGGTTCTTCGATCCAACGCTTCAAGCCGGCGTAGTGCTCGGGCTGCGACAAATCCATGCGCCGGTAGAACACGAGCTGGCCGAAGCGTGCGAACTCTTCATCGGTCGGGCGCTTGCTGGCTTCAACCTCGGCAAACCGCTCTTTGATGAAGGCGCGGTATTCGTCGTGTGTGCGTTCGTCGCGTGCCACGGCCAGGATGCGGCCGTCGGGTGGCAGCTTGCCATGCCTGAAAGCCTGAAACAGCGCGGGCATCAGCTTGCGCCAGGTCAGGTCGCCAGTGCCACCAAAGAGGACGAGGTCAAATGACATGGTGCATGTAATTTAGTTACAGACCTGATGATGCCGCAGTTTCAAAGACCGGTCAACGCGGCGGCGGGCAGCGGCTC
>CAZUKT010000171.1:0-4407 GCA_964620975.1 uncultured Rubrivivax sp.
GGACGGCGTCGGTGGCTGCCTACGACGGCCAGGTGGGCCAAGAGGCCTATGCAGCCAGCAAGGGCGGCATCGTGAGCATGACACTGCCGCTGGCGCGTGACCTGGCACAACACGGCATCCGCGTGTGCAGCGTGGCGCCGGGCCTGTTTGCCACACCGCTGATGCAGCAGTTGCCTGAAGACGTGCAGCAAAGCCTGGCCGCCAGCATCCCCTTCCCCAAGCGGCTGGGAGCACCGGCTGAATTTGCGTCGCTGGCCGCGCACATCGTCACCAACGGGCACCTCAACGGTGAAGTGATCCGCCTGGACGGCGCCTTGCGCATGGCCCCAAGGTAACGGCCCACCCCCGAAGCGGCTGCGCCGCTCCCCCCCAAGGGGGCGACCCCAGCGGCCCGGCAAAGCCGGTTCCGCGGCGTCTGCTTGAGGCAGTGCAACCAGTCAACGAGCAACACGATGAGCTACTACTACCAGGCGCCGCTGCGCGACATGCGCTTCGTCATGGAGCGGGTGCTGGACGCGCCGGCCGCCTGGCGCGACTGCGCGGCCTTTGCCGACCTGGACGCCGACACGGCTGCTGCGGTGCTGGAAGAGGCCGCACGTTTTGCCAGCGAGGTGCTGCAACCCATCAACGCCAGCGGCGACAAACAAGGCTGCGTGCTCAGCGACGCCGGCGTGCAAACACCAACCGGCTACCGCGCCGCCTACACCGCCTTTGTGCAAGGCGGCTGGCCTGCCCTGCCCTGCAGCCCCGACTGGGGCGGCCAGGGCTTGCCGCTGCTGGTGGACGCGGCGCTGCGCGAAATGCTCAGCGCCTGCAACCACGCCTGGAACATGTACCCCGACCTGCTGCATGGCGCCTACGAAACCATCAAGGCCCACGCCAGCGACGAACTCAAGGCGCGTTACCTGGCCGGCGTGGCCAGCGGCGAGATCCTGGCGGCGATGGCCTTGACCGAGCCACAGGCCGGCAGTGACCTGGGCCAGCTCAGCACCAAGGCCCAGCCGCAGCCCGACGGCAGCCTGCGCATCACCGGCAGCAAGATCTTCATCAGCGGCGCCGACCACGACCTGACGCCACAGATCGTGCACCTGGTGCTGTGCCGCCTTCCGGAGGCACCCCCCGGCACCAAGGGCATCAGCCTGGCGCTGGTGCCCAAGTGGCTGCCTTGCGGCACCCGCAACGCGTGGGCCGTGGACAGCATCGAACACAAGCTGGGCATCCACGGCAGCGCCACCTGCGCGCTGCGCTATGAAGGCGCCACCGGCTGGCTGGTGGGCGAGCCCAACCGTGGCCTGGCGGCCATGTTCCTGATGATGAATTCAGCCCGCTTGCACGTGGGCCTGCAGGGCCTGGGCCACCAGGAGATGGCCACGCAAAACGCCGTGCGCTACGCACTGGAACGGGTGCAGATGAAGGCGCCCATCGCCCAGCACCCGGCCATGCGCCACACGCTGCTGCGGCTGCAGGCGCTGGCCGAAGCGCAGCGTGTCATTGCCTACCGCGCCGCGCTGGCGCTGGACGTGGCCGCCCACCATGCCGACGCCGCCACGCGCACGCAGGCCGCGCAACTGGGCGCGCTGTTGACGCCCGTCGTCAAGGCCTTGCTCACGCACCACGGGTTCCACAGCGCCAGCGCGGCGCTGCAGGTGTGGGGCGGCTACGGTTATGTGCACGAATACGGCATCGAGCAGACGCTGCGTGACGCACGCATTGCCATGATCTACGAAGGCACCAACGAGATCCAGGCCATTGACCTGCTGCAGCGCAAGGTGCTGGCCGACGGCGGCGCCGCGTTGACGCTGCTGCTGGCCGAGCTGGACGCCGAAGCCACGCGGTGCGCGGCCGAGCCCGACTTGCGCGACTTTGCCGATGCGCTGCACACGCAGTGCAATGCAGCACGCGACGCCACCGCCAGCCTGCTGCAGGCCCCGGGCGACGACCGCAGCCGGGCGCTGCGTGTGGCCGACGACTACCTCTTTGGCTTGTCGCACACGCTGCTGGCCTGGGCCTTTGCGGCCAGTGCACGCGCTGCGCGGCAAGACAGCGACGCCGCCTGGGCGCAGGCCAAGACCGAGCGCATGCGCTATGGCGTGCAGTGGCTGCTGCCGGCCGCCACCGCGCACTGGCAGCGCGTGGCTGCCCCGGCGCTGGTGTTGCCGGCGGTCAACGCAAGCGACTGAAGCCCGCGCTGCGCAGCCACCGCAGCGGGCGGTTCAAATGGCGGGGTCAGCGTTTGGCGGCGGCGGCGGCCGCCTCGCCGTCTTCCTTGATGTGCTTCATGAAGTAGCGCACAAAGAACACGCCCATGCCCAGCATGAAAAAGATGCCGCCGATGCTCATGAGCCCGACGTCGGTTGAAAACAGATCGCTCAAGATACGCATGGTGGGTTCTCTCCTCAAAAGATGTCGCTATTGGGCACGCTCGTACCACGCCGTGCCTTGACTTGGCCCAAATCGCGGGCAGGTGCAGCAAGCCGTTGCGGGCCTGCGTTTTAGCTGCGATCAGGACGCCGGTTTGACCATCGGC
Organism: uncultured Rubrivivax sp.; assembly: GCA_964620975.1. Lineage (GTDB taxonomy): Bacteria > Pseudomonadota > Gammaproteobacteria > Burkholderiales > Burkholderiaceae_C > Rubrivivax. The sequence continues at coordinate 2,528 of CAZUKT010000171.1, forward strand.
CAACCACGGCGGGCCCATTCGCTCATGCCACCCTTGACGTAGCGCACGTGGGCATAGCCGCGTTCGCGCAGCGCCTTGAGCGTGGCGCTGGAGCGGTTTTGCGAATTGCAGATCAGTAGCACGGGCTTGCCAGGGTGGGTGGGGATTTCTCCCAAGCGCGTGCTCAGTTGGCGCATGGGCAGCAGCACCACGCCTGCGGCCACGCCAGTGGCGTGCTCCATGGGCTCGCGGATGTCGATCAGCAACACGCGGCCGGCCGCATGTTCGGCACGGGCAAAGTCCAGGCTCACGGCGTCGGCGTCATCGGCCGCCTGTGCGCGGGCATGGCGCGAAACGGCCATGGCCATGACGCCCGACACCATCAACGCCAAGCCGGCCAGCGTGGCCTGGCGCCGCGCGGGCACGGTCGGCGCCTTGGCGCGGGCTTGTAAAACGGTGCGGCGGGTCATGCAGGAGCCTTCATGGTCTTGTTACCCTGCACGGTATAACGCCACGTGCGCCACCAGCGTGACTTGCGTCAATATCGGCCAGATACCATGGGCGGCGCCCGCTGCGGGCGCCGCTGCCACATGCCACTGCTACGTGCCACCGCCACGTGCCACCCCAACCCACAAGCCCGATGCGCCTGCGACTCCTTCTGCTGTGCTGCCTTGGCATTGCCGCCTGCAACGGCGGCGGCAGCGCCGCGCCGGCGGGCCCGCCTGTGGTGCCGCCCACGCCTTACGGCATAGAAATCGTGGTGCGCACACCCACCACGCTGCGCAATGCGCAAGACGTGGCCACGTTGGTGGACCAGGCCGTGTTGCATGGCGTGGCCGTCATCAACCTGATGGCCAAACAGGACGAAGACGGCAGCACGCCGTCGGGCCAGGTCTACTACCGCAGCAGCATTGCCCCTGCGGCGGCCGGCTACGAGCAGTTTGACGTGCTGCAGGCACTGCTGGACGCCGCCCGCGGCAAGCCACTGCGCGTGCGCGCCTGGCTGCCGCAGTTTCATGACCAGGTGGCCGCCCTTCGCAACCCGGCGTGGGCCATGCAGGCGCTGCAAGGCGGCAGCATCACGCCCTACACCGGCAGCCGCCACACTGAATTTTTTGTCAACCCGCTGCTCGCCGAAGTGCAGGACTACGAGTTGTCGCTCATCACCGAAGTCACCCGCCGCTACGCGGTGGACGGCGTCATGCTGGACTGGATACGCTTTGACAACTTCAACATGGACCTGGGCCCCGACACGCGCCAGCGATACCTGGCCGAACACGGCCAGGACCCGGCCGGCATCACCTTCAACACCGACAACGCCGAGCGCACCCGCTGGAACGCGTGGCGCACCGACGGCATCGCGCGCTATGTGCAGCGCGTGCGCCAGGCGGTGCCGGCGGGCATGGCACTGGGCGTCTACATCCTGCCACCCGAGTTTGTGGAAGTGGGCCAGGACGCCGCCAAGTTCAACACGGCCAGCAGCCCCATTGCGCCCATGTGCTACTTCCGCGACTGGGGCTACGCCATGGACTGGGTCTGGAACAGTTGCCTGCCCAGCACGGTGCAAAAAGCAGGCGCGGCCGACGTGGTGCCGGTGATGGACGCCAACCTCAGCGACGACCAGTACCACGCACTGCTGGCGCAGATGCGGCAGCGTTTTCCGCAGGTCAAGACGCTGGCCTGGTTTCAGCACGGCGCGTGGGACGCCGCGCTGCTGCAGCGCATTGCCCAGCGCAGCACATGGTGACGCCGCCGTTGGCCCGCACCGATGCACCGCCAGGCTGGCCCCCACACGGGCGGGCAGGCCCATGATGTCGGTAAGCCTGGGGCCGCTGGCACTGCCGGTGGCGCCGCTGGTGACAGGGGCCGCCGTGGCCGTGGCGGGCTGGGTGGCAGGCTGG
>CAZUKT010000171.1:4507-8722 GCA_964620975.1 uncultured Rubrivivax sp.
GCAGGCTGGGTGGCCACCAGGGTGGCCCATCCACCCCGCCCCGGCGCACCCAAGGCAGCTTGGGCCACAGGGCCTGATGCCGCCGCCGGCACGGCGGGCACGGAGTCCATCCCTGCCCCTGCCTCTGCAGCCGATGCCGCCGATGCAAGGGATGCCGCCAGCAACGCCGTGTGGCTGGCCGCCGGGGCCGCCTTGCTGGCAGCCCGGGCCATGCACCTGTTGCTGAACCTGCCGGCCTATGCGGCCACGCCGCTGGCCGCACTGGACCTGCGCGACGGCGGCTGGCACACGCCCACGGCCTGGGCCGTGGCCGCCACCTGGCTGCTGTGGCGGGCTTGGCGCAAACCGCCGCTGCGGCAGGCGCTGGCCGCCGCTGCCGGCACCGGGTTGGCACTGTGGCTGGGCCTGCACGCCGCGCTGGGCAGCAACAACGCGCCCGCCATGCCGCCGGTGGCCCTGTCACCGCTGGCGCAGCCCGGCGGCCCGGGCTCGCTGGTGCAAGCCGCAGCGGGCCGGCCGGTGGTGGTCAACCTGTGGGCCACCTGGTGCGCGCCGTGCCGGCAAGAAATGCCGGTGTTTGCCGCCGCGCAGGCGCAGCACAGCGACATCGGCTTCCTGTTTGTCAACCAGGGCGAAAACGCCGCCACCGTGCTGGCGTATCTGGCGCGTGAAGGCCTGACGCTGCGCGAGGTGTGGCTGGACGCCGCCAGCGCCCTGGGCCCGGCCGTGGGCTCGGCCGGCCTGCCCACCACCTTGTTCTACAGCGCCAGCGGCCGCCTGCTGGACGCGCACTTTGGCGTGCTCAACGCGGCGGCGCTGCAGACGCGGCTGCGCGCCTTGCGCAACGCCAAGTGACGTACGCTGCGGCAGCGGCGGTCTATTCGCGCTCCAGTTCCAGGTAGGTGCGGCTCGCGTTGCCGGGCATCAGCTCGGCGGCATTGAGCAAGTGCATGAAGGGCTGGGCGTTGAAGCTCTTTACTGCCGCGCTCACGTCAGTGCCGTCGTCCACGGCCTTCTTCATGTGGCTGCGCAAGGCCTGCAGGTAGGCGGCGGTGTGCGCACGTGCCTGGACCAGGTCGGACACGGCGCCGTGCCCGGGCACGATGCGCTTGGGTTGCAGCGCCTCTATCGCCGCAAAGGCATCGAGCCAGCGCCCGGTGTGGCTCACGGGGATGACACCCAGCAAGCGGTCCACGTAGACGATGTCACCGGCAAACAGCACACCGGTTGCAGGCAGCCACACCATCATGTCGCCCGGCGTGTGGCCGCCGCCCCGGTGCCGCAGTTCAATGGCCACGCCACCGAGCTCGACGCGCTCGTCGCGCCCGGCCAGCAGGCGTGTGGGCAGCGTGGGCACGGTGCCGGCCGCACGCTCGCGCAGCGTGGCCTGCAAAGTGGCCAGGTGGTCGCCGCCACGGGCTTGCATGTCGGGCACGGCATTGGCGTGGGCCATCACTTCAGCACCCTGTGCAGCAAAGTAGCCGTTGCCCAACCAGCGGTGGTCTTGCCCGCCGGTGTTGATGACCCAGCGCACCGGCTGCGGCGTCACACGCTTCACGGCTTCGGCAATCTGCCTTGCGCCCTGAAAGCTGGCGCCGCTGTCAATGAGCAGCGCGCCGGCCGGTGTCACCACCAGGCCGATGTTGGCGTTGAGGCCTTCGTTGTCATAGGTGCGGCCGCCGGTGTCACCCACAAAGGCAAACACACCCGGCGCCACGGGCTTGAAGACCACGTCCACAGCCAGCGCCGGGCCAAAACACCCAGCGGCCAGCGCCGCCCACATCCACCGCACAGCTTTCATCAGAGTCCTTGGTGAGGCCCACCCGCCGCAGCGCAGCCGCAGCGTGTTCAACAAATAAGCGCAGACTGATATTGTAGAGTCGGTGCATTCCCAGGCACAGCCGCCATGGCGCCACACACACACCGTGAACACAGCCCTGCCCGTCGTCAACGACGAAGTTGACCTGCTGGCCCGCCTGCTGCCGCTGGCCGGTCTGCAGATTGCAGAGCTGGGTTGCGGCAATGCACGCACGCTGCGCACGCTGCTGCAGCGCCACCCCACCGCACAGGCCACGGGCTTTGAGGTGGACGAGCGCCAGCACGCCAAGAACCTGGCCGCTCCGCAAGGCGGGTTGCACTTTGCCGTGGCCGGCGCGCAGGCCATTCCCTTGCCCGACGCCAGCGTGGACCTGGTGCTGATGCTCAAGTCGCTGCACCACGTGCCGCTGCCACTGCTGGCGCAGGCGCTGGCCGAGGTGGCCCGCGTGCTGCGGCCGGGCGGGCATTTGTATGTGTCGGAGCCGGTGTACGCCGGGCCGCTGAACGACGTGGTGCGGCTCTTCAACGACGAGGGCACCGTGCGCGCTGCGGCGCAGGCAGCGCTGGACACCGCGCTGGCCACGGGGCCGTGGCGGCAGGTGGCTGAGCAGCGTTTTGCCAGCGAGGTGCACTTTCAGGACTTCGCCGACTTTGATTTGCGCATGATGCGGCCCACTGTTGCCGACCACCACATCGACGACACCAAACGGGCCGCCGTGCAGCGCGCCCTGGCGCCCCACCTCGGCGCCGGTGGTGCGCACTTCACACGGCCCATGCACGTGCGCTTGTTGCAGCGCCAGGCGCCCATCCAAGCACCAGCCCCGGCGCCGGCCGTGGCCATGGCCGTGGCCAACAAAGCCTTCACCAATCCGGCCAGCACCTGGAACCAGAGGTTTGCCAACGAACCCAACGCCTGGCTGCGCGAGCAAGCCGCCGTGTGGCAACCGGGCCAGCGTGTGCTGTGCGTGGCCGACGGCGAGGGCCGCAACAGCGTGTGGCTGGCCCAGCGCGGCGTGGTGGTGGACGCCTTTGACATTGCCGATCTGGGCGTGGCCAAGGCGCGCCAACTGGCGGCCGAACGCGGCGTGCAGGTCAACTTTGCGGTGGCCGACTGCGACAGCTTTGTGTGGCCCGAGGCCACCTTTGATGGCGTGGCCGCGATCTTTGTGCAGTTTGCCGACCCGGCCATGCGCCGCCGCCTGTTTGCGCAGATGCGCCGTTGCCTCAAGCCTGGCGGCACGCTGGTGCTGCAGGGCTACAGCAGCCGTCAGCTGGCCTACAAGACCGGTGGCCCGGGGCAACTGTCGCACCTGTACACGGAAGCGCTGCTGCGTGAAGAACTGGCCGGCATGCAGATGGTGACGCTGCGCGAATACGACGCCGAGGTGGATGAAGGGCGCGGCCACCGGGGCATGTCAGCCCTGATCGGCCTGGTTGCATGTCAGCCCTGATCGGCCTGGTTGCATGTCAGCCCTGATCGGCCTGGGGGCGCAGCAGCCCTGATTGGCCTGGGGGCGCGGCAGCCCTGACCCACGACGGGCTGGCCCACGGGGGCTGTGCACACGGGCCAGCGCTGGGCACAATGCCGCGCCATGAACCCCACCGCACAAGCCCTGGCAAGCAAGCTCATTCGCAACTTCAATGAAGTGCCGATGGAGGCTTGGTCACGCCCGCCGCTTTACGAAAACATGGCCGCACGCCTGGCGCCCGGCACGGCCGCACAAAAGCTGGGGGCGTCCATCGACATATTGCCGCCGGGCAAGATGTCGTGCCCCTATCACTTTCACCATGCACAAGAAGAGATGTTTGTCGTGCTGCAGGGCTCGGGCACGCTGCGGGTGGCGGGTGAACAGCTACCCATCAAGACCGGCGACGTGATCTTCATCCCGGCCGGGCCCGAGTACCCGCACCACATCATCAACACGTCTGACGCGCCGCTGCAGTACCTGTCCGTCAGCACCCGCGAAACGCCCGAGATCTGCGAGTACCCGGACAGTGGCAAGTACTACGCCATGGCACGCGGCGAAGGCGCCAGAGACTTTGACGCCATCCAGCGCAAGGGCGGCTCGGTGGACTACTGGGACGGCGAAGCCTGACGAGTGGTCGGCGGGCCTCGCCTCACACACCCAGGTAGTTGGCCAGTTCTGCGCTCTCGCGCAGCGTGTCGGCATCCCCAGCCAGCACCACCAGGCCTTTTTGCAGCACCAGCGCACGGTCGCTTTGCGCCAGCACCTTGCGGTAGTCACGGTCAACGATGAGCGTGGCGATGCCGCTGCGCCGGATGTCGCCGATGACACGCCAGATCTCGGCCACGATCAGCGGCGCCAGGCCCTCGGTGGCTTCGTCCAGGATGATGAGTTCGGGGTGGGTCATCAGCGCCCGGCCTATGGACAACAT
>CAZUKT010000172.1:0-8701 GCA_964620975.1 uncultured Rubrivivax sp.
CCAGGCGCAGTGGTGCGCCGTTCTGGTGTGGCAACAATTCGCCGTACATGCCAAAGGCCAGCATCGTGAGCGGGTGCTGGGCTTCGTCCAGGCGCAGGCCTTCCACGTAGGGCCAGTCCAGCACGCCCGAGCGCAGGCCCGGCATCTGCGCCTTGTCGGCCAGGGTTACAAACTGCACGTACTTGGCGTTGCCGGTGGGCTCGACCCGCTTGATGAGTTCGGCCAATGAATAGCCCACCCACGGGATCACCATGGACCAGCCCTCCACGCAGCGCAGCCGGTAGATGCGCTCTTCCATGGGCGCCAGGCGCAACAGGGTGTCGAGGTCGTAGCTGCCGGGCTTCTTGACTTCGCCTTCTATGGCCACTGTCCACGGCCGGGGTTTCAAGGTGCCGGCGTTGCGTGCGGGCTCGGACTTGTCGGTGCCGAATTCGTAGTAGTTGTTGTAGCTGCTGGCGTCAACGTAGGGCGTGGGTTTGTCCATCGTCATTGCGCCGGCCACGGCGCTGCGCGCGCCGGGCAGCGGCAGCAGCTTGCCGGGGCGCGCGGTTTGCGCCAGTGCCGGCAGTGCCAGGCCGGCAGCACCTGCAGCCAAACCCTGCATCCACTGGCGGCGGCCGCCGGCAACACCCCGGGGCGTGATGTCGGACGCCACAGGATGGTTGAAGCCACGGTCGCGTTGGTAGTGCATGGGTGTCCTGTTGAAAGTTGCAGTGCGGTCGTGCGGGCGCAGCGGCGTCTTACAGGCTGCCGCAGCGTCGAGCATGCCAAACAAAAAAAGGGCCGGTACGAGACCGGCCCTTTCAAGGCATTTGTGGCCGCCGTGCAGGCAGCCCTTGCGATTTAACGCAGCCCGGCCACGTAGTCGGCCACGGCCTTGATTTCGGCGTCGCTCATCTTGGTGGCAATGCCGGTCATCTGCGCGCCGTTGGCCCGCGTGCCAGCGCGGAAAGCCAGCAGCTGGGCTTCGGCGTATTCGGCATGCTGGCCCGCCACGCGGGGGTACTGCGCGGGGATGCCAGCACCGTTGGGGCTGTGGCAGCCCGAGCAGGCCGGCACTTGTTTGGCGACGATACCGCCGCGGTAGATCTGCTCGCCCAGCGTCACCGAAGCCTTGTCCTTGGCGAAACCGTCCTTGGCCTTCTTGGTGGCGTAAAAGGCCGCAATGTGCTTCATGTCTTCTTCGCCCAGCGGCGCGGCCATGCCGGTCATGATGGCGTTTTTGCGTTTGCCCGACTTGAATTCGGTGAGCTGCTTGACCAGGTACTCGGCGTGTTGCCCCTGCAAGATGGGGTTGGCCGGCAGGCCGCGTGTACCGTCGGCCAAATGGCAGGCTTGGCAGGCCGCCGAGAGCACCTGGCCCTTGGCGGGGTCGGCTTTGAACGCCGCCTTGGTTTCAGCGGCGTGGGCCGTGCCGGCCAACAGGGCCAGGGCGGCCAACAGGATCAGGTGTAGGGGCGACTTCATGCGTGAGCCTTCAAAACGGGGCCAAGCGAAGGGCTCAGCGGGGGCGTAAACCGCAGAATTTTACAATGCTGCATGACACCACCCTTTCGCGCCCCCCAAGACGACCTTTCTGACGCCGCAAAAGCCGCGCTGGCCTGGACGCACAGCGCCCGGTTTCTGACCACCGCCAGCAAGCTTGACCAGCTTCCGGCAAGCGAAAAGCCGGAGATCGCCTTCGTCGGCCGCAGCAATGCGGGCAAGTCCACGGCCATCAACACGCTGGCCCAGCAACGGCGCCTGGCCTTTGCCTCGCGCACGCCGGGGCGCACGCAGCACATCAATCTCTTTGAGGTGGGGCCCAAGGACGCACCCGACGCGCTGTTTGCCGACTTGCCCGGCTACGGCTACGCGGCCGTGGAGCGCTCGGCCAAGCTGCGTTGGCAAGAGGTGATGGCCGACTACCTGCAGTTGCGCCGGCAACTGCATGGCGTGGTGTTGATGATCGATTCACGCCTGGGTTTCACCGACCTGGACAAACGCCTGCTGGCCCTGATGGCGCCGCGCCTGGCCAATGGCGAGGTGCGGCTGCTGGCCGTGCTGACCAAGGCCGACAAGCTCAACCGCAGTGATGCCCAACTGGCTTTGCAGGCCGCACAAGGCGTGCTGGCCGACGTGACCAGCGAAAGCGCCGACATTGGCGTGACGCTGTTTTCAGCCCTCAAGCGCCAGGGCGTGGGTGACGTGGCCGAGGCGCTGCGTGGCTGGATTGGCCCCGCGTGATCCGCACTTTTGACCTGACGCTGCCCCACGGCGCCACGCTGGCGTGTCGCGCTGCGGGCCCTGGCCGGCCCCGGGCGCTGCTGCTGCACGGCTTTCCTGAAGCGGCCTTTGTGTGGGACGAGGTCATGCAGATGCTGGCGCCGCAGGTGGCCTGCGTGGCGCCCAATTTGCGTGGCTACCCGGGCTCCAGCGCGCCTGCCGATGTGGCGGCCTACCGTGCCAAGGCGCTGGTGGCCGACATCGTGGCCGCTATCGAAGCGCTGATGGGTGGCCCCGGCACGCCGCTGGACTTGTTGGTGGCGCATGACTGGGGCGGCGCGCTGGCCTGGAACCTGGCGGTGCAGCGGCCCGATCTGATCAAGCGCCTGCTCATCGTCAATTCACCGCACCCGGCCACTTTCTTGCGTGAGCTGCGGCACAGCCCGGCGCAGCAAGCGGCCAGTGCCTACATGAATTTCTTGTGCCGGCCCGACGCCGAAGCCTTGCTCACCGAGCGCGGTTTTGCGCGGCTGTGGCCCTTCTTGACGCAGGGCCGGGCTGCGCCGGCCTGGCTGACACCGCCCGTGCGGGCCTTGTACGAACATGCCTGGGGCCAGGGCCTGACGGGGCCTCTGAACTACTACCGCGCCTCGCCAATGCGGCCGCCTTCGAGCCCGGCCGACCCCCTGCACACGCTGGTGTTGCCCGACGAGGCCGTGACCGTGCGTGTGCCCACCACCGTGTTGTGGGGCGAACAAGACGCCGCACTGCTGCCGGGGCTGCTGCAAGGCCTGGAGCGCTGGGTGCCTGCGCTGGAGGTGGTGCGGGTGCCTGACGCGTCGCACTGGATCGTGCATGAGCAGCCTGGCCTGGTGGCTGCAACGATTGCCCGCCTGCTGGGCTGAAGGGGGCTGACGGCGGCCTGGCAGCAGCGTGGGCTGCGCCCGGCTCAACCGGCAGTTTCGGCCGCCACCTGCTCTTGCACGCGCAACGCGGCAGCGCCCACGATGCTGCGCTGCCGCAGCGACTTGGCCAGGCCCTTGCCGTGCATGGTCAGCAGCGCACGGCGGCGCACGGCCCAGGTGGCGTCTGACGCGCCGTCGCCGAAGAGCCAGATCTCGTTGTGTTCACCCGGCCAGAGCAGTTGCGCCTGCACCCAGCGGCCCTGCAGAAACATGCGCACCCAGTCGCCTGTGCGCAGGCGCGACAACCAGTCCTTGGCCTGCGTGGGTGAATGGCTGGGCGGGGGTTCACCGTCCAGCAGGTCGGCGGGCACGGTGTCGAGCTGCTGCACGTCCAGCGTGCCGTGCATGGTGGACGGGATGGCGTGTGTAACGACGAGCTTGTCTTCGAGCTTTTGCAGCGCACCCACCTGGCTGGCCAGGGCCGCCACGCGCCGTGTGAGGCGTTTGTTCAAAAACACGTCCAGCCGCTCCAGGGCCCAGCGGTACAGGCTGGTGTTCTGCTCGGGCTCGCTGGCAAGTTGGTCGATGGTGCCCTGCGCCAGCTTCAGCAGTTGCAGCCGCTCCGGGTCACCGGGGTCGGGTGACATCTCGGCGGCAAAAGCCATGCGGTTGACGAAGTGCCACAGCGGGTGCTCACCCTTGTCGAGCAAGCTGGTGTCGCGCAGCGCCAGGCGCATGGCCGGGCCGTGCAGGCGGGAGAGGAGCACGTTCACGTCTTGCGGGACGCGGTTGTCACCCAGCATGGCGTCAAACAGCCGGCTTACCAGTTCAATGGCCTGACGGTCGGCGCGGTGGGGCGCGTTGCGGGCAATTTCTCGCCACAGCTCGCGGCCGGGGCCACGCGGCACGCCTGTGCTGGTGGCGGTTGCGGCGGCGGTGTTTGGTGCCGTCCTGGGCGGCAGCACGGTGGCCATGGACGGCATGGCCACCACGACAGGCGGCACGCCCGTTGACGCCGGGGCGTATCCCGGTGACGCGGGCATGGGCGCACGCCCTGCGGCCGGGGCCGTGGCTGGCCGTGCGATGGTGGCCTGTCCGTGAAACGTGAGCGTTGACGCTTCATCCAGCGGCGCGGGCATGGTTTCGCGCATGGTCTGCAGGTCGGGCGAATACGTCACGTCGCCCGAGCGCCCGCGGCGCGATCCCGCAGGGAGGATCAGCGTGCGGTAGGCGGCCGGTTCCACGCCCATGCTTTCTAGCCGCGACGTGGACGCGGCGTAGCTGCGGCGCAGCAGTTGCGCCAGCGGCGTGGCGGAATGGCGCATGAAGTTGACCTGATGCCCACGCGACAACGGCAGCGCCTGCGACGCCGCCCACAAGGCACGCGCCCAGGTCTCGGCGCGGAAGGGGTTGTGGTCTTGCGCCACGTCCATGTCGCCCACCAGGGCCGAGGTAAAGGTCTGCAGCTCCCGCAGTTCGTATTCGGCCACGCTCTTGATGGCTTCGATGCAGTGCGACAACTGCACGTCCATGGCCACTTCTTCTTCGTCCACCAGCGACAAGGACTGCGGCCTGCCGGTCTTGCCATGGGCTTTGGGCGCGTGGCGCGCCATGTCCGCCGAGACCTGGTCACGCAGCGATTCCATAAAGTATTCGGCCAGCCGCAGACGATGTGTCTGCAAAGCCTGCATCAGGTCGGCCACGGCCGAACGCTGGAAAGGCGACATTTCGGCCAGCCCCTTGCGGGCGTGGTCAACCGTGCCTTCGACCAGTTGGTCAAAAAGCAAAGGGGCCCGAAGCAGTTCGTCATCGACGTACTGCAGCAGCGCGTGGGAGACCTGCGTGGCAGCCATGTCCGGCCGATTATCTGGTGCGGCGTGCCGTGCAATCGGGCAAGAAGGCCGGTTTTCCAGACCGTGTGCGCCGTGACGATGCCCCACCACGGGCCTTTAGCGGGCGGTGGGCGGGGCCTGCGCGGCTTGCTCAGCGGCCCGTGTCAGTGGGTGGGTGGCGCCCAACATGGGCAACAGCAGCGCATGGGCCTGGCCCGCCGTGGCAGTGGCAGCCGGCCACTGCAGGGCGGCTTCGCTGCGTGCCTGCAGCCACAGGGCACGCCCCATGTCGGCACTGCGGGTCGGGTCCAGTGCGGCGCGCCGTGCGGCGGCCAGGGCCCGTGCAGCGTGGGCCTGTGCTGCGGTGGCGTCACCGGCCTGCAGCGCCAGTTCACCCTGGCTCAATTCCACGGCCAGACGTGCCGGGTGTTCTGCGCCAGACAGACGCTGGCCAAAGGCTGCTGCGCGTTCCAGCAAGGCGCGGGCGGCGGGCAGGTCGCCCTGGGCGGCGGCCAGCAATGCCTGCGTGCGCCAGACCTCCACGGTGGTGGGCGACTGGCGCGCGGCGATGTCCTGCCACTGCACTTGCTCGGCCTGCAACAGGGCCTGCGCCTTGGCCACATCTTTGATCTGCCCACTGGCCAGCCAGGCGCGGACCAAGGCCAGTTGTGCACGGATCAGCACCAGTTTGTCGTCCTTGGCACGTGCCGTGTCCACGCTGCGCTGCAGTTCTGCGGTGGCCTCGGGCAAACGGCTCAAGTCCAGCAGGGCGCTGCCGTGTTCGTACAGGGTGAGCGCGTCGGTGTCCCCCGTGGACATGATGCTTGTCATCAGGGCCAGGTCGCGTTCGGCCAGCGCCAGGGCCTCCAGCGGCTGGCCGCCGACCCGTTTGAGGTGGGTCAGGCGCGAACTGCGGCGCAGCGCTGCGATGGTGTTGGTGCCTTCGCTGGCTGCACTTTCGCGGGCCAGTTTTTCTGCCAGCGGCCAGGCCTCGGCGTGGCGGCCCGCCAACAGCAGGGCGCGGTCGAGGCTGCTGGTGTAGCTGCTCAAGGCGCGCGGGTCGACACCGCTGTCGCTCAGCAGTTGCAGAGCGTTGCGGGCGGCCAGCACGGCCGCGTCATGCTGGCCCAAGGCGCTGCGGATGTAGCTGTTGGTGAGGATGCATTCGGCGCGTGCGTCCACGGGCACTTCGGCGGCGGCGCCGGCGTCCATCAGGTCCTGGGCCTGGGCGAGCAATTGCAGGCCCTCTGCATTGCGCGCCACGTCGTTGAGCAAAATGGCGCGGCCACACAACAATGGGACCAGGTTGCTGGCGCGGCGGGCCGGGTCGGGCAGCGTGTTCACGACCCGGGTGGCCTCGTCCATCATGGCCAAGGCGTTGGGGATGTCGTCGATGTCGGCATAGCTGCCCGACAGTTGCTGGAACACCGCTGCCTGTGCCAGCGGGTAGCGGAACACCAGGGTTTTGGCCAGGTCGCGGCCGGTGTCCAGTTGCTTGCGCAAACCGCCGGCGTCGCTGCCAGCAGACTGGCGCAGCATGCGGATGAAGAAGTCGCTGACGCCGGTGGCCATCTCTCTTTCATCGATGGCACGGTCACGTTCCTGGTTGGCGCGGTGGGCCTGTGTCAGCGTGCCCACCAAGCCGCCCGTGATGGCCAGCACGATGAGCAGTGCCGTGGCCACGGCGCCCCGGTGGCGGCGGACAAACTTGCCTGCCACGTAGCCCAGCGTATCGGGCCTGGCACTCACCGGCTCGTGGGCCAGGTGGCGGCGCAAGTCGTCGGCCAGGGCGGTGACCGTGCCATAGCGCTCGGCTGGCGCCTTGCGCAGGCAGCGCGCGACGATGTTGTCCAGGTCACCCTGCAGCCGGCGCGCCAGGCGCTGGGGCTGGCGCTCGCCACCGATCTGGGCCAGGTCGTCCGGCTGGTTTTTCGTGACGGCGCGCGAAGCGCGTTCGGGGTCAGTCTCCAGGGTGGCCCGCATGGCCTCGCTGGCCGTGGCACCGGCAGGGCTGGTGGCGTGGCGTCCGGTCAGCAGCAGGTGCAAGAGAAGGCCCAGGGCATATACGTCGGTGGCGGTGGTGACCGCTTCACCGCGCAGTTGCTCTGGCGCGGCCCAGTCTGGCGTGAGCGCACGGCCGCCTTGTCGGGTGATTTCGGTGGCGTCGGCTTCGGCGTCGGCGCTTTCCAGCAGTTTGGCGATGCCAAAGTCCAGCAGCTTGACCTGGCCTTCGGGCGTGACGAGGATGTTGCCGGGCTTGATGTCACGGTGCACCGCCAGGTGGCTGTGTGCATGCGCCACGGCGGCCAGCACGTCCAGGAACAGGGCCAACCGGGCTTCCACGCCAAGACGCTGGCTGCGGCAATGGTGGTCGATGCGCTCGCCCTGCACCCATTCCAGCACCAGGTAGGGTTGGCCACCGGCGGCCACGCCGGCATCCAGCAGCCGGGCGATGTGCGGGTGTGTCAGCCTTGCGAGGATGGCGCCTTCGCGCGCAAAGCGCTGCGCACCGGCGCGCCCCAACAGCGCCAAGTGCAGCAACTTGATGGCCACTTGGCCCTGGTACTGCCCGTCGGTGCGCTGTGCCAGCCATACTGTGCCTGCACCACCGGCACCCAGCGGTGACTGCAGCGTGTACGCGCCCAGGCGGTGGCCGGCCAGGCTGGCGTGGTCGGCGTCGCCGGTGTGCGGCGGCGCCGCTTGGCCGTCAAGGAAGCCGCCGGCGCGGGCGCTGTCGTCGGCGGCCAGCAGGGCCTGCAATTCGTCGGCCAGTGCAGCGTCTTGGCGCCGCAAGGCGGCCAGCGCCGCAGTGCGGCTGGCGGCGTCTTGCATCAGCAGATCATCCAGCAGCGGGCTCAGTTGCGCCCAACGGGCGGGGTGCGGCAGGGGCATGGTGTGTGGGGCCAGTCGGCAAAGAGGGTGTTGCAGGATGAATCGAAAAGCCCGTGCAAAAGCCGCCACAGCCACCGCATGCGCCGGCTCAGGGCGCACGCACGGCCAGCCACCGTAACCCAGTGGGTCAGCCCTTCAAGGCCTGCTGCAGCAGCAAACGGGCCTTTTCCCACTGGCGCTGCGTGGTGCGCTCTGACACGCCAGTCATGGCCGAAATCTCGATCAGCGAAAAGCCGCAAAAGAACTTCAGGTCCACCAGATGCGCCAGCGCGGGCTCCAACTGGGCCAGGTCGTCCAGCGCGTCGCTCAGCGTCTGCAGGCCAACGGGTTCTGCGCATTGCTCGGCCACGGCGGTGTCCAGGCTGGTGATGTCGAGCCCGCCGCCCCGTTTGGCGGCCTGGCGGCTGCGCACGTGGTCAATCACGAGCCCGCGCATGGCGCGTGCGGCGTAGGCCAGGAAGTGGCTCTTGTCATTGAAGGCCAGGCCTGCGCGGCCGCCGATGTCAATGTAGGCCTCGTGCAGCAGCGTGGTGGTGCCCAGCGCAGCCATGTTGCCAAAGCGGCCGGCTTCGCGCCTGGCAATGCGGTGCAGTTCAGCATAAAGCGACGCAAACAACTCGCCGCGCGCCGAGGCGTCACCGCCTTCGGCACGTTGCACCAGGGCGGGCAAAGCAACGGGTGGCGTGGCGGGCGGGGTCATGGCGCCAGTGTAGGGGCGCAGGTGGGCAGCCCAGGGCAGGTCAATGGCAACAAAAAAACCCGCACGGCTTGCACCGTGCGGGCTTGGCTTGTGGCTGCGCCACCGCTTGCCGGCCGAACCCGTGGGGCCAGCCAGCAGGCAGGGTTTTACATGTCCATGCCGCCCAT
>CAZUKT010000173.1:0-477 GCA_964620975.1 uncultured Rubrivivax sp.
CGGCCGTGGCGCGCAAGCTGTACCAGGCGCATGCCGAGCCCGCACCACACGACCGCATCGAAGGCCTGGAGCAGTTCGACAAGGTCATCAACGTCGACCAGAGCCCCATCGGCCGCACGCCCCGCAGCAACCCGGCCACCTACACGGGCCTGTTCACGCCCATACGCGAACTGTTTGCCGAAGTGCCCACCGCGCGTGAACGCGGTTATGGCGCCGGGCGCTTCAGCTTCAACGTCAGCGCGGCCGCAGGCGGCGGGCGTTGCGAGGCCTGTGAAGGCGACGGCGTCATCAAGGTGGAGATGCACTTCTTGCCCGACATGTACGTGCCCTGCGACGTCTGCCACGGCGCGCGCTACAACCGCGAAACGCTGGAGATCCTCTACAAGGGCAAGAACATCACCCAGGTGCTGGAACTGACGGTGGAAGATGCCTACAAGTACTTCAGCGCCGTGCCCAACCTGGCGCGCAAGCTGCAGA
>CAZUKT010000173.1:487-8701 GCA_964620975.1 uncultured Rubrivivax sp.
GCAGTCGGCCACCACGCTGAGCGGTGGCGAGGCGCAGCGCGTCAAACTGGCGCTTGAGCTAAGCAAACGCGACACCGGGCGCACGCTGTACATACTGGATGAGCCCACCACCGGCCTGCACTTCCACGACGTGGGCATGCTGCTGAAGGTGCTGCACCAGTTGCGCAATGCGGGCAACACCATCGTCGTCATCGAACACAACCTGGACGTCATCAAGACGTCGGACTGGCTGATCGACATGGGGCCCGAAGGCGGTGCCGGGGGCGGCTATGTGGTGGTGGCGGGCACGCCCGAGGACGTGGCCGCCTGTGAGGCCAGCCATACGGGGCGGTTCTTGAAGCACATGTTGGCTTGATGCGCTGGCAGTGCGCCGCAGGCATCGACGCTGAAACCGTATGACGCGACACTGATCGATATGAACAAGTGCACTGTCACGGTGTCGCCCAAGTACCAGGTGGTCATCCCCCAGTCGGTGCGCGACAGTGCGGGTGTCATGCCGGGCGCCAAGATGATGGTGGTGAACCTGGGTGATGTCATTCGCCTGTTGCCGGTCAAGCCGGCAAGTGCCTACCGGGGCATTGCACGCGGCATCGGCACGGTGTTGCCCGCAGAGCCCGACCGCCTCTGATGGCCACGTCGCGCGCCCCTGCCAAGCCAGCCGCTGCGGTGGTGCTGGACTTGTCTTGTTGGCTGGACTTTTCGCCGACACCGACAGGGCCGCCCTTTTCTTGCGCCGGTACTGGCGTCACCCGCAACGCTGGTGGTTCCGTGCGGTCTTGTTCACTGCGTGCACCCGTCCCGCCTGCGGCCACAGCAGATTCAGGTGGCTTGATTCCTGGCGTTCAAAGTGGCGCGCCAGCATCCACAAGAAGTGGGCGGTGGCATGCAGTGGGGCGTCTATGGCGGGCGCCGATTCGATCATCGCGCTGACGTGCTGGACCTGCACCAAGAAAAGCCCCTTGCGCGGGTGCGAACATCGTTGCGGAGCAGCGGCATTGGTGTTCACCCTGCGCAGAGTTGCAGCCCAAACTGGGGGGCGGGATTGGATCAAGTCGCCGCCTATCTTCGTGGCTGCGGGTGCGGTCCACAGTGCCACTGGGCAGCGCCGTGCGCCCAGGCCAAAAGTTGCCAGCCATGCATCGCAAATCTGCCGTGCGCAAGGCTCCGGCGATCAACCCGTTAATCAACCCATAAGCCCCGGCCCCTAGACTGCCGCACCGTTGCCCGCCTTGGTGCCAGCCCTGCTGTTGGCCCGGGCCTGGGTGCACCTTGCCGGAGCCCGACTTCATGCGACTGAACCTCAACCCTCTTTGCCGCCGCGCGGCGCTGTGCCTGTGTGCCTTGCTGCCGCTGGCCGGCTGCGGCAGCCTGGGCGTGCAGCCCTGGGAGCGCGACTTGCTGGCCAAGCCCGCGATGCAGCTCACACCTTCGGCGGTGGAAGCGGGCGTTGACGACCACACCTACTTCAGCAAAGAAGCCGCCACGGGCGGACGTGGCACGGGTGGTGGGGGCTGCGGATGCAATTGACCGGGCTGGCCGGGGCCGCCCCAACATCACCACTGCGCGCGGCCCTGGCGGCCGCCACGGCCGCCTTGCTGGCGCCGGGTTTGGCTGCAGCGCAGGCTGCTCCAGCCGCGCCAGCAGCGCAAGCCGCGCAGTGGCAGGTGGACAGCGCCGTGCTCATTTACCAAGAAGGTGGCGGCCGCGTGCGGGCCATAGAGCCCGTGGTCAGCGCACGCCGCACCGACGGCAATGACCGCAGCGTGGGCCTGAAGCTCACGCTGGACGCGCTTACCGGCGCGTCACCCAATGGCGCTGCGCCGCAACCCACGGCGCAGACCTTTACCTCGCCTTCGGGTGAAGGCCGCTACACCACGCCGGCGGGCAAGACACCGCTGGACCCCAACTTTCGCGAC
Source organism: uncultured Rubrivivax sp. (assembly GCA_964620975.1). GTDB lineage: Bacteria > Pseudomonadota > Gammaproteobacteria > Burkholderiales > Burkholderiaceae_C > Rubrivivax. The sequence continues at coordinate 2,404 of CAZUKT010000173.1, forward strand.
CGCCGTGTTGCACTGGCGGGCACGCTGGAGCGGCCCTGGGGCAACGGCCAGCGCTTGTCGCTGGGTGCCAATGTGTCGTCGGAAACCGACTTCAAGTCCTTGTCCATCAGCGGCGGCCTGGCGCGTGACTTCAACCAGAAAAACACCACGCTCAGCCTGACGCTGGCACTGGAAACCGACCGCATTGAAGCCCAGGGTGGTATGCCCACCGGGCTGCAGCCCTTGCGCGCCACAACGGGCGGTGGTGGCGACGATGACGACGGTGAACACGAAGGCGGTGGCTCACGCACGGTGGCCGACGTGCTGCTGGGTGTGACGCAGGTCATCAGCCGCCATTGGCTGATGCAGACCAACCTGGGTTTTGGCCGCAGCAGCGGTTACCACAGCGACCCCTACAAGATCATCTCGGTGGTGGGCGGCAGCACGGGCTTGCTGACGGGCGACCTCTATGTCAGCGAGGCCAGGCCCGAAAGCCGCAGCCGCCTGAGCCTGTACTGGCAAAACAAGGTGCACCTGACGCAGGACGTGGTGGACGTGTCCTACCGCTTCTACCGTGACGACTGGGGCGTACGCGCCCACACCCTGGACTTGCGCTACCGCTTTGAGATGGGGGGCGGCCTGTACCTGGAGCCGCATTGGCGTTTGCACAAGCAGAGCAAGGCCGACTTCTCCTACGGTTGGCTGGTGGAAGGGCAGGGCTGGAACAGCAGCACACACGCCGCCGGTGTGGCCTATGCGTCGGCCGACCCTCGGTTGGCGGCATTTACGGCCCAGACGTTGGGCGCCAAGTTGGGCCTGCCGGTGGGCAGGGCCGGTGAGTTCACCGCGCGGCTTGAGCTTTATCGCCAGACGCCCAAGGCCCTGAGCGGCGCGCCCGGCGCGCTGGCCACGCTGGATCTGACCCCCACGCTGAAGGCCACCACGCTGATGCTGGGTTATTCGCTGCCCTGGTAAGGCTCGTGGTGCGTCAAAACAAGATTGCGGCCAGGCCGCCCGATGCGCCTGATGCCTTCACGCTGCAGGCCATGGCCTCCGGCTGGCGCGGTGACTTTGTGGCCATGGCCAGCCCCTGCGAGCTGCTGGTGGACGGCGGCTCGCAGGCCCAGGCCCGCGCATGGGCGGCGCTGGCGCAGGCCGAGGTGCAGCGCATCGAACACAAGTTCAGCCGCTACCGCAGCGGCAGTGTGCTGGCGCAGGTGCAGGCCGCCCAAGGCGAGCCGGTGCAGGTGGACGAAGAGACGGCGGAACTGCTGGACTTTGCAGCGCGCTGCCATGCGCTCAGCGGTGGGTTGTTTGACATCAGCAGTGGTGTGCTGCGTGCGGCCTGGCGTTTTGACGGGGCCAGCCAGGTGCCCGATGCGCAGCAAGTGAAAGCGCTGCTGGCCCACGTGGGCTGGCCGCGTGTGCAGTGGCATCGCCCCTGGCTGCGTGTGCCTGAAGGCATGGAGCTGGACCTGGGTGGCATCGGCAAGGAATACGCCGCCGACCGCGTGCTGGGTTTGCTGATGGCGCAGACCACGCAACCGCTGCTCGTCAACCTGGGGGGCGACCTGGTGGTGAGCGGCGCACGCGCCGATGGCAGCGCTTGGACCGTGGGCATTGAAGCCCTTGGCGTGCAAACGTCACCCGATGCCGCAGCGCTGCTGAGCTTGCGTGCGGGCGCGCTGGCCACCAGTGGTGACGCACGGCGTTTTGTGCTGAAAGACGGCGTGCGCTACGGCCACATCCTTGACCCGCGTGACGGCTGGCCGGTGCGCGGCGCGCCGCGTTCAGTGACCGTGGCTGCACCCACCTGCACCGAGGCAGGTTTGTTGTCCACGCTGGCCATGCTGCAGGGCGCGGGTGCCGAAGCCTGGCTGGCGGCGCAGGGCGTGCCGCATTGGGTGATGCGTTAAGCAATGCGCACTGCGCAAATCACCACGGCCAGCCACCCACAAACCAAGGGATCCATGACATGACTGCAAACACCTCCCACCGGCACCCACGCCGCCAGGCTTTGGTGCTGGGCCTGGCCGCCCTGTGCTTGCCGCGTGCCAGGGCCGCGCCCATTGGGCAGCCCGCGCCGGCCTTGGCCTTGCCGGGCACAAACGGTGTGGTGGAACTGGTGGCCTACAAGGGCAAGGTGGTTTACCTGGACTTCTGGGCTTCGTGGTGCGGGCCGTGCAAACAGTCGTTCCCGTGGTTGAACGACATGCAGGCCCGCCATGGCGCACGGGGCCTGCAAGTGCTGGCCGTCAACCTGGACCGCCAGCGTGCGCTGGCCGACGCCTTTTTGGCGCAGGTGCCCGCGCGGTTTGTGCTGGCCTTTGACGCCACCGGCGACAGCGCCCGCCGCTACGCCGTGCAGGGCATGCCCAGCTCGGTGCTGATAGGTGCCGACGGCCTGGTGCTGCAGCAGCATGCGGGCTTTCGCGACGAAGACCGGGCCGAGCGTGAGGCGGCAATCGTGGCGGCGCTGGCGCGCGTGCGGCAGCCATAAAGGCTACCAAGGCCAGCACATGAAAAAGGGCCCCAGAGGGGCCCTTGCAGCGTGACGGGAGTCAGCAGCAAATCACTTGAGGTGCTTGCTGATTTCTTTGGTCATGCCAAACATGCTGATGGGGCTCACGCCGACCACGGCCTTGAGCTTCGCGTCTGCATTGATCATGGTCCGCTTGACCTTGTCTTGCAGGTTGTTCTTCTTGATGTACTCCCACACCTTCTTGGTGACCTCGGTGCGCGGCAGCGGCTTGTCGCCGATGACGGCAGCCAGGGCGGCGCTCGGGGTCATGGCCTTCATGAAGGCGGCGCTGGGCGTGCGTTTCTTGGCCGGGGCGGCCTTCTTCGCAGGTGCAGCGGCCTTCTTGGCCGGGGCGGGAGCCGCAGCCTTCTTTGCCGGGGCTGCAGCCTTCTTGGCCGGAGCCGCTGCAGGTGCCTTGGCCGGGGTGGCCTTCTTGGCCGGAGCGGCCTTTTTCGCGGGAGCTTTTTTCGCAGTTGCCATTTGGATGTTCTCCGTCAGTGGATGAGGGATGCCGGTCACCGTGCGGGCCTCTGAAGTACGTTGCCGTACGGGCCGCGTCTGTACTAGCAAACGGGCAGGCGCGATGGTAATGCCTGCTTCGGGCACTGAGAAGCGTTTTTCATAGGTAATTCATAGGTAAAAGCGACATTCACACCACGCTATGCTGTGGGCATGAAGATCATCGTGCGCTGGATGTTGCTTGCCGCCGCCTTGTTGCTGGTGGCCAACCTGTATTCGGGGGTGTCCGTGGCCAGCTTTGGCGCGGCGCTTTGGGCGGCTTTTGTGCTGGGGCTTTTTAATACTTTGGTGCGGCCGCTGCTGGTGCTGCTGACGCTGCCGGTGACGCTGCTGACGCTGGGTTTGTTCCTCTTCGTCATCAACGCCCTGATGTTCTGGGCGGCGGCGTCGGTGCTGGACGGCTTTAACGTGGCGGGCTTCAGCGCGGCGCTGATCGGCTCGCTGATCTACAGCCTGTGTGGCATGGTCATCGACGTGGCCACCGAACGCATCTTCAGGCGTTCGGCGCCGTAGTTCTTTTGTTGCGGCCGCTGCGGGCTGTAGCGGCTGTAGCGGCTGTAGCGCCAGGCGGCGGTGCGGCGCGCACCTCAAACACCACACGGTCGGGCGCTGCTGCGGTGTTGCCCACGTCGCGCCGCTCCAGCACGTGGCGCCCGGGGCGGGGCAACCAGTGCACGCTGGTGCCGCTGCCCAGCGGGCGGCCGTTGATCTGCCACCGGCCGGCCGCGCCCGCAAACACCATCTGCTGCGCGGCCATGGGGATTTCGGGGTCGAGCAGCACCACGCTGCCATCGCGCGGGCTCTGGATGCCAAATGCCGCCATGGCACCGGCGGTTTGTGGCGTGGGCAGGCCGCCCGCCAGGGGCTCGGTGCCGGCCACAAACCATTCACCGCCGCGCGCCACCAGGCCCTGCGGCGCCGCGGGCGGGCGTGAAACGTCGCCCGCGTGCAGCCACGCCACCACCTCACGCCACACGGGCGCGGCGCCGCTCACGCCGCTGACCTGGTGCATGGGCGCGCCGCTGGCGTTGCCCACCCACACGCCCACCGTGTAGCGCTGCGTGAAGCCGATGCACCAGTTGTCGCGCATGTCCTTGCTGGTGCCGGTTTTCACCGCCGCCCAGCCGCGTGTCACCAGCGGGCTGTCAAAGCCAAAGGTGGTGGCACGCGCGGCGGGGTCGGCCAGCATGTCGGCCACTTGCCAGGCCACGGCCGCGTCGAACACGGCGCGTGCAGGCCGCGCCGCCGGCGGTGGGCCACCTGGCAGCCAGGTCACGGTGCTGAAGCGGCCGCCATTGGCCAACATGCGGTAGGCGTTGGTCAGCGCCAGCAGTGTCACGTCGGCACTGCCCAGGGCCAGCGCGTGGCCGTGGTAGCCCGCACTTTCAGTCAGTTGCAGGCCGGCCTCATTGAGTTTGGCAAACAGCGCCTCGGGCCCGAGCATGCTGCCCACACGCACGGCCGGCACGTTCAGGCTGGACGCCAGCGCCGTGCGCACGCTGACCCAGCCCTTGTAGGCGTGGTCGTAGTTCTGCGGCGTGTACAGCGCACCGCCGGCATGAATCTGCAGCGGCGCGTCTTCAATCAGGCTGGCGGGTGTGACGAGCTTTTGCTGCAACGCCAGGCCGTAGACAAAGGGCTTGAGCGTGCTGCCCGGCTGGCGGCGCGCCAGCACGGCGTCCACCTCGGCCGCCGCCGAGCCTGCGCCCGACGAGCCCACCCAGGCCAGCACTTCGCCGCTGGCGTTGTCGAGCACCAGCACGGCGCCGTCTTCCACTTCGCGGCCCCGCAGTTCGGCCAGTTGGCGGCGCAGCGCGGCCAGCGCGGCGCGCTGCACGCGGGCGTCGAGCGTGGAGCGCAAGGCCAGTGGTGCTGCGGGGCCGCGCGGCGCAGCCGCGGTTTGATGGGCCCACTGCGACGCCATGCGCTGCGCCAGGTGCGGCGCCAGGGACTCGCCGCCTTCGCCACGCAGCGCACCGGGCCGCCGCGCCAGCGCCTGGCTGATGGTGATGGCCAGCGGTGCGCAGCCCAGCCGCTGCTGGCGCAACACCTCGCAGGCGCGCCGCTCCAGCGTGGCGGCATTGGCGTTGGGGCCCCGCACCATCACGGCCAGCACGGCGGCTTCGGTGGGGTCCAGCCCGCTGGCCACTTTGCCAAACAGCACTTGCGATGCGGCGGCCACGCCCACCAGTTCGCCGCGCAGCGGCACGTGGTTGAGGTAGGCCTCAAGAATCTGCGCCTTGGTCCAGCTTGTTTCCAGCTGCTGGGCACGCGCCATTTGCGTGAGCTTCTGCCCCACGCTGCGGCCCCCGGCCGGGCGGGCCATGTCGTCTTGCAGCAAGCCCGCGAGCTGCATGGTCAGCGTTGACGCGCCGCGTGTGCGTGTGTTCCACGCGTTGGCCCAGGCGCTGGCGGCCAGCGCCTGCCAGTCCACGCCGCCGTGCGCCCAGAAGCGGCGGTCTTCACTCAGCACCAGTGCGTCACGCAGTGCGGGCGACACCTCGGCCAGCGTGAGCCAGGCGCCACGCCGCACGCTGGCGTCCACGCGCACGGTGTGCATGGGTGTGCCGTGACGGTCTAACAAGGGCAGGTCAGACGGCACAAAGCTGCGGCGCACTTCGTTGTAGCCGGGCACGGCCAGCGCAGGGCCGGCGGCCAACATCAGCAACAGCGGCAGCAGCGTGGCCGCGCCCCAGCGGCCGTGCCACGTGGGCCGCCAGCAACAGGGGCCTTTGTTCAAGGCCTGACCTCCATCACCACATTTGGCAGCTCGCCAAAGGTCTCGGGCGCGTACATGGCCTCCACGCGGGTGGGCGGCAGGCCAAAGCGGCCGGCGGTGTTCAGGCGCACGGTGTATTCCATCACTTGCTTGCCGCGTGGCAGCCATTCAAAGTAGGCGCGCCACGCGTCCTGGGCGCGTTCTTCATAAGTGGGCCAGGCGCGGCCTTCACGTTTTTCGCCCTGCGTGTTTATGGCTGAATCGCGTCCCAGCCCGCCGCCCAGCAGCGTGGCGCCGGCCGGTATTGGGTCGTTGACGGCCACCCAGCCCATGTCGCCTGCCGCGTCCACTTCAAGCCGCACACGCAGCACATCGCCCCGGCTCCAGGCGTCGGGCTGCTTGCGCTCCACGGCCGTGACCGTTTTGGTGATGCGGTAACCCGCCACCAGCGGCGTGCGCAGCGGCACGGCGGCCAGCGTCTGCAACGTGAGCCAGGGCTGGCCCGTGCCCTGGTGGCTGGCCGTGAAGGGCGCTGCGGTGGCGGGGGCCGGCAGCGTGTG
>CAZUKT010000174.1:0-3713 GCA_964620975.1 uncultured Rubrivivax sp.
CCTGCCTTGTGTACATCATGTGGCCCGCGTCGTAGTAACGGTGCTGAACCCGGGCGCGCACCTCGGCCGGTATGTCCAGTTGCGCCAGCGACCAGTCGCTGGCACTGTAGGGCGTGCCCAGGTCATAGCGGCCGCTGGCGGCCAGCACCTTGAGGTGCGGGTTGCGCCGCAAGGCGCGTGCCAGGTCGGGGCTGGTGGACGCAAAACCGCCGCCCGTGCCCTCGCCCCGGTTCCAGTTCCAGGCGCGGCTGGCGTCACGCGACAGCACCTCGTAGCGCGTGTCCAGGTCCAGCCCCAGTTGCTCGCGGAAGTAGGCCATGGCGGCCATGGTGTAGGGCGCGGCCAGCGCCTCGATGCCGGGGTCGAATTCCCATTCGCGGGTGCGGCTGGCGGCCATGGGGCCGGTGGTGCGCGCCTCCAGCCGCCCCACCATGCGGCCCTGCGGGCGCAGTGCCTCAAAGAAGTAGGTCTGGTCACTGATGCGCAGGTTCTTCTCTTCCACCAGCGCACGCGGCAGGCCGGTGAGCTCGGCCACACGGCGCGCCACACGGCTGCGCTGTTTGTCAGACAAACGCGCACCTGCGTGCAGCGCGGCCACGTAGTCGTCTTGCACAAAGGCCTCGGCGGCCTCGCGCGCGGCTTGCGGCGACGCGGCCAGGTCACCCAGCAAAAGCCCGTGGTACTGCGACACATTGGCAAAGGCCGGCAGGAACAGTGCAAAGGGCAGATCGTTGGCCGGCGTGAAGTCCAGGCTCTGCAAGTCCATGGCACAGGACACCAGCACCACCCCCGACAACGCCACGCCCAGGTCCTGCAGCTTGTCGGCCAGGCCAGCGCCGCGCGTGGTGCCGTAGCTTTCGCCCACCAGGTACACCGGGGAACCCCAGCGCTGGTGCCGGGTGAGCCACACCCGCATCACTTCGGCCAGCGCGTTGATGTCGCCGTCCACCGACAGCATCTTCTTGCGTGCGGCCTCGCTGGCGGTGGTGGACCAGCCGGTGTGCGGCGGGTCAATGAAGACAAGGTCAAAGTGCTCAAACCAGCTGTGCGGGTTGTCCTGCACGGCGTAGGGCGGCAGCGGCATGCTGCCGTCGTCGGGCACCACCACGCGCTTGGGGCCCAATGCGCCCAGGTGCAGCCAGATGGACGCAGACCCAGGCCCGCCGTTGAAGGCAAAACACAGTGGCCTGGCTGCGGCGGCCGCGTCCTTCAGCAGGTAGGCCGTGGTCAGAACGGCAGCGTCAGGGTCGGCGCTGGCGCCGTCCAGCCCGCTGGCGCCCACAGGCATGAAGGCGGCGCTGACGCTGTAGTCCAGCGTGCGGCCGGCCACAGCCAGGCTGCCCGTGCTTTGCGCGGCGGGGCGGGCCAGCAGCCGCTCGACGTAGGCCTTCTGGCGCTTGGCGGCGTCGGTCTCGGCTGCGGTGGGTGTGGGGGTGGGGGTGGTTGAAGTGGCGTCGGCCATGCGGGCTCCGGGGGCGCGAAAGGCCGCGACGTTAACGCAGCGCAGGCGGCAAGCGAAACCCTAGACCGCGTCACCTGCCAGGATGTTGCCGTAGGCCGCCAGGTCCACATTGCCACCGCTCAGGATCACCCCCACCCGTTGGCCCGGTGCCCGCACCACACCTTGCAACAAGGCCGCCGCGCCCAGGCAGCCCGTGGGTTCGACCACCAGCTTCATGCGCTCGCCGAAAAACCGCATCGTGGACTTGAGCTGCGCATCGGTGACGGTATGAATGGCCGCCACCAGGCGTTGTATGACCGCAAAGGTGAGCTGCCCGCTGTGCTGCGTCTGCGCACCGTCGGCAATGGTGTGGGGTGTGGCGATGTGCACGATTTCGCCGCGTGCCAGGCTTTGCTGCGTGTCGTTGCCCGCCTCGGGCTCCACGCCCAGCACGGTGATGCCCGGGCTCAGATGGTGTGCCGCCACGGCGCTGCCCGAAATCAAGCCGCCGCCGCCCACGCACACCAGCAGCAGGTCGAGCGGGCCGGTTTCCTCGATCAGTTCAGCCGCCGCCGTGCCCTGGCCGGCCATGACGTGTGGGTGGTCAAAGGGTGGGATCAGCGTCATGCCACGCTCTTTGGCCAGGCGCTGGCCGATGGCTTCGCGGTCTTGGGTGTAGCGGTCAAACAGCACCACCTCGCTGCCCACTTGGCCCAGTTGATATTCACGCGTGGCGGCCAGCTTGGCGGCAGGTGAATCCTGGGGCATCACGATCACAGAAGGCATGCCCAGCAGCCGTGCCGACAACGCAATGGCCTGCGCATGGTTGCCTGATGAAAAGGCAATGACACCACCCCGCCGCTGCTCGGCGCTGAACTGCGCCAGCGCGTTGTAGGCGCCGCGGAACTTGAAGGCACCCATGCGCTGCAGGTTCTCGCACTTGAAGTACACCTGCGCACCGGTGCGTGCGTTGGCGGTGTTGGACGTCATGACCGGCGTGCGGTAGGCCACACCCCGCAGGCGGCCGGCTGCGGCAGCAATGTCGGCATAAGAAATGGCCAAGGGGCGTGCAGGCTCTTGCGTCATATCAGTCTCCTTGCGGGCCTTGAAAGCCGCCACGCCGAAAGGTCAGTACCAGGGTGTCGCGCCACGAAGGCCGGCTGGCGTCCAGTGGCTGTATGGGCGTGCTTTCGTGAATCACACGTTCGTCGTCCAGCAGCAACAGGCTGAAAGGCTGGGTCAGCACAAAGCGCACACCCCGTGTGCCATGCGCTTCAAACACGCGGGTCTCACCGCCCTTGACGTTGTGGCGGTCCACCAGCACCACGGCCACCAGGTCCACACCGTCACGGTGCGCGCCTTCGGGCGTGGGCCGGCCAATGCCACCCTGGGTGTCGATGCGAAACGGGTGCGCTTCTACATACCAGGGCTGCGCGCCACGCAGGCCGCTGGCCACGCTGGCCAAAGCCACCAGCAGCGCAGCCCACACCGGGTCGCCCACAAGTGCTGGCGGAAGGGGTTCAAACAAGCGCTCAAAGCCGCCATGCAGGGCGTTGTAGGCCACCGGCTGCCAGTGCGCACGGTGAGGCACAGGCGTCACCGTGCTGCCATTCACCACCAAGCAGCCGTGGCGGCGGCGGCGATAGCGCCCGCCATCCCGCAAATGGGTGTCCGGCGGCAACGCCTGCCAAAAGGGCTGCCAGGCCAGCAGGCCCGCCAGCGGCACACCGGCCAACGCGCACAGGGCGGGTGCGTCCAGCACGGCCCAGCCCGTGGCATGCAGTTGTGCCGGCACGTCGGGCGGTGCGGTAAAGGGGGGGCTGGGTTGCATCCGGGTGCGTGACTTCTGATCCGTTCGGCCCGCGATTCTGGGGGAAGCACTCCAATCGCCTGTCAGCTTGGTGGGGGCCAGTGCCGTTAACGTGGGTGGGTGAACAGCCCTCTGCCCATGAACGCCGTCGAAACCCACTCCACGCAGATGCCGCCGCTGGTAGAGATCATCGAACTCAAATGGCTGCTGGCCGGCGAGGGTGTCTACATTCACGTCGAGCGCCTGATGTCCGACGCGAGCTACGCACGCCAGGCGTTGGCGCGGGCTGCCACTTCCAACAGCCCCACGCTGCGCGCTGTGGCTGCGCGGCTGGAAGGCCGCCTGGACCGCGCTGCCAAGGATTGACGCCGGCCACGGCACAAACGATCGAGGGCGGACACGCCCCGCCAGCGTCGCTGCTTTTTACTTGGCACCTGGCGCATTGACGCACCTGCGTCCGGA
>CAZUKT010000174.1:3723-8627 GCA_964620975.1 uncultured Rubrivivax sp.
CCGGAGCGCACCAAAACCACGTGGCGGGCGTAGCATGACCCGCTTGCGCTTGCCACACCGCCGGAGGCCCGCCATGCCACTGCCGCTGCCCCCTTGCCTTGGTGCTGCCCTGAACCCTTGGTTGCGCAGCATGGCCGCTTGGCTGACGGTGTGCCTGACGCTCATGGCTGGCACACTGGCCAGTGGCTGTGCCACCCGCGCCGTGGTGCCGCCGCCCGTCTTGCTGGCCGACCACCTGTTTGCACCGCAGCCGCACTTTGAAGCCCAACGACTGTTTGCGCTGGACGAGCCGATGCGGGCCTACCTGACGCACCGCTTGACCACGCTGCGGCTCGGCAGCGACCAACGCCACGCCTTGGTGCAGGCGTTGTTTGAACAGGGCGAACTGAAGCTGCGTTACGACGGCGGCGTCACCCGCACCGCCGCCGAGGCCTTTGATGCACGGGCCGGCAACTGTTTGTCGCTGGTGATCATGACGGCCGCCTTTGCCAAGCACCTGGGCGTGCCCGTGCGCTACCGCAGCGTGGCGGTTGCCGACACCTACAGCCGCAGCGGCGAGCTGTACATGGTGAGCCGGCACGTGAACCTGGCGCTGGGCCCTGAGACCAACAAGCACATGTTCGGCAGCGAACGTGCCGACTGGCTCACGGTCGATTTTTTGCCGCAAGAAGCACTGGGCAAGCCACGCACGGCGCCGCTGTCTGAAGCCACCATCGTGGCCATGTACCTGAACAACCGCGCCGCCGAGGCGCTGTCCGAAGGCCAGGTCGACCGGGCCTACGGCTGGGCACGAGACGCTGTGTTGCAAGACCCCGGCTTCACCACCGCCATCAACACGCTGGCCGTGGTTTACCAGCGTGCCGGCCACACCGCGCAGGCCGAAACCGCGCTGCGCCACGTGCTGGCGGTGGACCCCGAGCACATGGCCGCACTTGCCAACCTGGCCGGCTTGCTGACACGCCTGGGGCGGGCTGGCGAAGCCGCCGTTGTGGCGCAGACCTTGGCGCGGCTGCAGCCGGTGCCACCCTTCCACCACTTCAACCTGGGCCGCCTGGCCATGACGGCGGGTGACTTTTCCACGGCGCTGCTGCACTTTGACAAAGAACTGCGGCAACAACCCTACCAGGACGAGGTGCACTTCTGGCTTGCCCAGGCCCACTGGCGCCTGGGCCATGTGGAGCAAACCCGTCAACACCTTCGGCTGGCCGCCGAGCACAGCGTCACCAACAGCAGCCACGGGCGCTACACGGCCAAGCTGGCGCTGCTGCAGGCAGCGGCGCAGGTCCACTGACAGCCGCCACGCCAGAGCCTGGCCAAGCCCACAGCGGCTGACGCGGCGCGGGCATGGCACAGTCTGCCCATGCCAACCACGCCGCGCCAGCAGGCCACACCCGCAGCCACCAACGTGCTGACGCCGCATGCGTACAGCGCCGCCGCGCCACGCAAGCTGTGCACCAACTGCGGCATCTCGCGCAGCACCGAGCCGCAGCGCTGCGGCCGGACGTGGCAGTTCATCAAGCCCGGCTACCTCGCGCTCGACCTGCGCCGCGAACATGCAGCCAAAATCAAGAACCTGGTGCCGGCGCGCGTGTGGCTGCTTGTGCAGCCCCGTGGCCTGGCGCCCGGCCCTGAAGAACGGCCCTGAACGCGGCACCCGCAAACGCAAAAGTCCCCCTGCATCCCATGAAACCAGCCGCCAAACCCAACCCGTTGATCGAGATCGTCGTCACCATCGTCCTGCCGGCCGTGGTGCTGATGCAGCTCAGCAGCCCCGAGCGCCTGGGCACCCTGGGCGCGCTGATGCTGGGCCTGGCCTTCCCGCTGGGCTGGGGCTTGTGGGACGGCTGGCGACGGCGCAAGCTCAACTGGCTGGCCGTGCTGGGCGTCGTGAGCACGCTGCTGACCGGCGGCATCGGCCTGCTGGCGCTTGACGCCAAATGGCTTGCGGTGAAGGAAGCGGCTGTGCCGTCGCTGATCGGCCTGGTGATCATGGGGTCGGCCTGGACCAAGGCGCCGCTGATCCACCTGATGGTGTTCAACGCCAACCTGTTTGACGTCAAACGCGTCACCGACGCGCTGATCGTCAAGAACAACGCTGCCGCCTTCGAGCAGCGCCTGCGGCTGGGCACCATGATGCTCGCCGGCACCTTTTTCTTCTCGGCGGTGGCCAACTACATCCTCACGCGTGCGGTGGTGCACAGCCCGGCAGGCACCGAGGCCTTCAACCAGGAACTGGGCAGGCTCACGCTGCTGAGCTACCCGATCATTGCCATTCCCTGCACGCTCATGATGATGGGCCTGATGTACTGGTTGGCCCGCGAAGCCAGGCGCCTGACCGGCATGGACATCGGCGACATGCTGCACCCGGCCTAAACAGCAACTAAGCCTTCCATCCGAGCCCCCATGGTGCGCAGCCCGCCTGAGCAGAGCACCCCCACCCGCACCGGCATCACCTGGCTGGGGGTGGTGGGTTTTGGCCTGATGCTGGCGCTGCTGGCCGTGGCACTGGTGCAGGCGCGGCAGTTTGCGCTGCTCAAGCAGGCCGTGCAGTCGGGCGAAGACGTGGCCGTGGTCAGCGTCTACCAGGCCGAGACCGACTTCCTGCGCCTGCAAGACCAGTGGCGGCTGGCCGCCGACGACCGCGTGCCCTTGGACCTGGCCGCGCTCAGTCAGCACTACGACACCTGGGTGCGCGGCGTGCGCGGGCTGCTGACAAGCCGGCCGCAGCGCCCGGGGCAGCCGGCGGACGCTGAATTTGCGCGCCACATGGCCGAGCTCACCCGCTTCATTGCCGGCGCCGACATCGGCCTGGGCGAACGTCCAGAGGTCAACGCCACGCGGCCGTTCCTGGCGGCGCGCCTGGCGGCACTGCAAGACTTGGCCATGCCCATGCGCAGCCTTTCGCTGGGCGCCACGCAGCGCCAGGTGGCCTTGATGGCACAGCGTGCGCAGGCCGTGCGTGAGCAAAACATGCTGGGCCTGGGGCTGACGATCTTCATGTCGCTGCTGACACTGGCCTTTGCCTACATTGCACTGCGCCAGGTGCAGCAGTTGCGCGAGCGCCGCGTGGTGCTGGAAGCGCTGGCGCAGAACCTGCGCGAGGCCCGCCACGAGGCCGAAGCCGCCAGCGCCGCCAAGAGCACCTTTCTGGCCAACATGAGCCACGAGATCCGCACGCCGTTTCACGGCCTCATGGGCATGCTGTCCTTGTTGCGTGAAGCCGGGCTCACGGCACGCCAGATAGACCTGCTGCACACGGCCACCGAATCGGCCGACCACCTGCTGGCGATATTGAATGACATCCTGGACATGTCGCAGCTTGAAAGCGGCCGCATGACACTGGCACCGGCCCCCGTGGAAGTGCGTGCCCTGCTGCGCGACGTGGAAGCCCTGATGCGCCCGCAGGCCGCACACAAGCAGCTTGCCTTGCACCTGGACGCCGCCCCCGGCGTGCCCGAGCGTGTGGTGGCTGACGCCACACGCGTCAAGCAGATTCTCTTCAACCTGCTGAGCAACGCCATCAAGTTCTCGGACCGGGGCGCGGTGGTGCTGGACGTGCGCCGCTGCGGTGGCCAGGGCAGCCAGGGCGAGATTGAATTTGTCGTCTCCGACAACGGCCCGGGCATGGATGACGCCACGCTGGCGCAAATCTTCAACCGCTTTGCGCAGGGCGACAGTTCGCGCTCGCGGCGCTTTGGCGGCACGGGCCTGGGGCTGGAGATTTCTCGCAACCTGGCGCGGCTGATGGGCGGCGACATTGCGGTGCGCAGCAAGGTCGGCGAAGGCAGCGTCTTTCGCTTCCACATGCCGCTGCTGCTGCCCAGCCAGGTGCCCGCTGCCGATGCCGTGCTCACGGCGGCGGCAGAGTCGCAGTTGCGCCGCTTGTGCGTGCTGGTGGCCGAAGACCACCCCGTCAACCGCCAGTACATGGCCGCACTGCTCGAAAGCCTGGGCCACACCGCCTTCTTTGCCGCCAACGGCATGGAAGCCGTGCGCGCCGCCACCGACCAGGCCTTTGACGTGGTGCTGATGGACCTGCACATGCCCGAGCTCGACGGCTTTGGCGCCACACGCGCCATTCGCGCACTGGCTGACCGCCAGCGCTCCACCGTGCCCATACTGGCGCTCACGGCCGACGCCTTTGCCTCCACGCGCGAACGCTGCCTGGTGTGTGGCATGAACGAAGTCCTCACCAAACCCGTCAGCCCTGACAAGCTCGCCACCACGTTACGCCGCCTTTACGGTGCTGGCCCGGCGCCGGCGCCGGCGCCCAGCCCCGTGGCGCAGACCGCACTGCAACATGCGTTGCTGGCCGGCACACCTCCCTTGATCGATGAAGCCGCCGTGGCGATGGCGCTGCAGGTGATGTCCCCTGACAAGCTCGCCGGCCTGATCAACACGTTTCTTGACCAGGGCCCGCAAACCGTGCAGCACCTGCGCAACGCCGTGCGCGAGGCCCAGCCGCAGGCACTGCGCATCAATGCACACGCGGTCAAAGGTGCCGCGCTGAATCTTGGGCTGGCGGCGCTGGCCAGCGTGGCCGAATCGCTTCAGCAGGGCGCCGCCCACCTGCCGGCGCATGAGATTGCACGCCTCGTGCAACGCTACGAAGAACTGTTGCCCGCCACCCGCAGCGCGGCGCTTGCGCTGGGCTTGCTGCCTGGCAGCGCCGCACCTGGCAACAAGCCAGGCACAAGCGCCCTGGGGCCCAAGCCGCTGGCCCCGGCGCCGCCTACCAAATGACGGGCTCGGGCTCCAGCCGGATGCCAAAGCGCCCGTAGACACTTTCCTGAATGGCGCGCGCCAGCGTCACCACCTCGGCGCCGGTGGCGCCCCCCCGGTTGACCAGCACCAGCGCCTGCTTGTCGTAGACGCCCGCGTTGCCCACCATCTTGCCCTTCCAG
>CAZUKT010000175.1:0-922 GCA_964620975.1 uncultured Rubrivivax sp.
CCGAGGCCAAGCGCTGCATGAGCTGCGGCCAGTGTTTCGAGTGCGACAACTGCGTGGTGTATTGCCCGCAGACGGCGGTGTTCAAGGTCAAGAAGACGCAGTCCACCATGGGCCGCTATGTGGACACCGACTACAGCAAGTGCATCGGTTGCCACATCTGCAAGGACGTGTGCCCCACTGGCTACATCCAGATGGGCCTGGGGGAATAGTGGCGTGATGCGGGCCTTGCTCTCATGCGCGCTGCTGGCCCTGCTTTGCATGGCCGGTGCAGCACGTGCCGCCGACACCGGCCGCACGCCCAAGCCGGCCATGGACGTGGCCCGTGCCGGCACGCAGTGCGTGGAGCCGGCTGACGTGATGCGGCGCAATCACATGGCCTTTCTCAAGCACCAGCGTGACGACACGGTGCACGGCGGCGTGCGCGGCGCCAAACACAGCCTGAAGGGCTGCATCGACTGCCACGCCAACGTGCAGACGCGCAGCGTGGCGCAGGCCGAAGGCAACTTCTGCGTCAGTTGCCACAGCTACGCAGCGGTCAAGATTGACTGTTTTGAATGCCACACCCCCAAGGCCCGCACGGTGCAACAAGGGGCGCTGCAATGAGCCGGCGCGGTTTCCTGGGTGTGGCGGCCGCAGCCATTGGCGGCGTGATGCTGGCGCCGGGCATTCAGCTCATCGAGATCGCCCGCGCCGCCAACGGCACCCCGTCCGCCGGTGCCAATGCCAAGGTGCGCTGGGGCATGTTGATAGACACCACCAAGTGCGCCACCGGCTGCACTGACTGCGTCACCGCCTGCAGCACTGAAAACGGCCTGGCGCCTGTGACTGTGGCCAACGCCGCCACCACGGCGCAGTGGATCCGCAAGATAGAGATCAAGGAAGTCAAGACTGGCCGCCAGACATCGGCTCCCGTCATGTGCCA
>CAZUKT010000175.1:932-8589 GCA_964620975.1 uncultured Rubrivivax sp.
CAGCACTGCGCCGAGCCGCCCTGCGTGGACGTGTGCCCCACCGGCGCCAGCTTCAAGCGCGCCGACGGCATCGTGCTGGTGGACCGCCACAGTTGCATCGGCTGCCGCTATTGCGTCATGGCCTGCCCGTACAAGGCGCGTTCCTTCGTGCATGAAGAGATCACGGAGCAGAAGCCCGACGTGCCACGTGGCATGGGCTGCGTCGAAGGCTGCACGCTGTGTGTGCACCGCATCGACCAGGGCAACACCACCACGGCCTGTGCCGAAGCCTGCGCCAAGGCCGGCCACAACGCCATCGTGTTTGGCGACTTGAACGACGCCAGCAGCGACATATCCCGCCGCGTGCGCGAGATCCAGACCACGCAACTGCGCGCCGATTTGAAGCTGGACACGGGTGTCCGCTACCACGGGCTCTGAACCACCATGCGAACCGCCGCTGACACCCGCAATTACTGGCTGCTGATCGTGCTGGGCGGCTTGGTCACGGCCGTCGGCCTGGCCGCTGCGCACTACATGGAGCAGCACGGCCACATCGTCACCGGCATGAACAACCAGGTGGTGTGGGGCCTGCCGCATGTGTTTGCCATCTTCATGATCGTGGCCGCGTCGGGCGTGCTCAACGTGGCGTCCATCGGCAGCGTCTTTGGCCAGCCCGTGTACAAACCACGTGCGCCTTTGTCGGGCCTGCTTTGCATCGCCTTGCTGGCGGGCGGCCTGATGGTGCTGATGCTGGACCTGGGCCGGCCTGAACGCCTGGTGGTGGCGGCCACGCACTACAACTTCAAGTCGGTGTTTGCCTGGAACGTGTTTTTGTACTCGGGCATGGTGGGCATCGTGGCGGTGTACCTCTTCACCATGTTCGAGCGTCGTTTCAACCACCTGTCCAAACCCGCTGGCCTGGCCGCGCTGGTGTGGCGTTTTGTGCTCACCACCGGCACGGGTTCCATCTTCGGCTTTCTGGTGGCGCGCCAGGCCTACCAGAGCGCGCTGCTGGCGCCGCTGTTCATCGTGCTCAGTTTTGGCTGGGGGCTGGCCGTGTTCCTGATCGTGCAGGCCAGCATGTACCGCTGGAACAGCCGCCACCTCACACCCGACATTCAGCGCCGCATGGCGCGGCTGCTGGGTGTGTTCATTGCCGCGTCGCTGTACCTGGTGGCGGTGTACCACCTCACCAACCTGTACTTTGCGCGCCAGGGCGCGTTTGAGGCCTTCATCTTGCGCGACGGGGGCGTGTTCCCGCTGCTGTTCTGGGGCGGCTACGTGGTGCTGGGTTCGGTGCTGCCGCTGGTGCTGCTCTTTCATCCGCGTCTTGCCGGTGAACGTGCCACACAGGTGGCGTCGGCGCTGGTGGTGCTGGGCGCGCTGGCGTGGCTCTATGTGTTCATCATTGGTGGGCAGGCCTTCCCGCTGGAGATCTTTCCGGGGTTTGATGTGAGCAGCAGTTTTGGCGATGGGGCCGTCACGCACTACACACCTTCGTGGCCCGAGCTGCTGCTGGGCCTGGGCGGCATCGGCGCGGCCTTTGTGCTGACCACCGTGGGCGTGCGCGTGCTTGATTTCATGCCGCAGGATGACTTTGTGGCCATCGCTTCCAACACCGCAAAGCACTGACATGGCTGGCCTGCTCGTCTCTGCCGCGCACAAGTCATCGGGCAAGACCACGGTCTCGCTGGGTCTGTGTGCCGCGTTTACGGCGCGGGGCACGGTGGTGCAGCCCTTCAAGAAGGGCCCCGACTACATTGACCCGATGTGGCTCGCGCTGGCGGCGGGCCGGCCGTGTTTCAACCTGGACGCCTGGCTGCAAGATGACGCGGCGCTGGCCGCGTGTTACGCGCAGCACCAGCAGGGCGCCGACCTGGCCCTGGTGGAAGGCAACAAGGGCCTGTACGACGGCCTGGCGCTCGACGGCAGCAACAGCAACGCCGCGCTGGCCACCCGCCTGGCTCTGCCCGTGCTGCTGGTGCTGGACGCACGTGGCATGACGCGTGGCATTGCGCCGTTGATCCTGGGTTACCAGGCCTTTGACAAGAACATCCGCATTGGCGGCGTCATCCTCAACCGCGTGGGGGGCTCGCGGCATGAAGCCAAGCTGCGTGCCGTCATCGAGCACTACACCGACGTGCCCGTGCTCGGTGCCGTGGCCGAAGACCCACGCCTGGCGGTGCTGGAACGCCACCTTGGCCTGATGCCTTGCAACGAACTGGCCGATGCGCGTGAACGTGTGGCCGACATCGGCCGCCTGGTGGCGCAGCAGGTGGACTTGGGCCGTGTGCGCGACCTGGCGGCCACGGCGGGCGCAATGCCGGCTCCGGCTCCGGCTGGGGCGGCCGCGCAGCCGGCAGAACCCGCCGCCTCAGCGCGCCACGGCGCACACCCAAGCTTGCGCATCGGCATTGCCCGCGACCGCGCATTTGGCTTTTATTACCCCGACGATCTGACCGCGCTGCAGGCCGCAGGTGCCGAGCTGGTGCCCATCGACACACTGCACGACACCCGGTTGCCGCCGCTGGACGGCCTCTTCGTCGGTGGCGGCTTCCCCGAGGCCTGCCTTGACGCGCTGGAGGCCAACGCTGCACTGCGCCACGCCCTGCGGTGCGCGGTGCAGGCCGGCCTGCCCACCTATGCCGAATGTGGTGGGCTCATGCTCATGGCGCGCAGCATCACCTGGCAGGGCCGCACCGCGCCCATGGTGGGCGCCATCGAGGGTGACGCCGTGATGCACCCGCGCCCCGTGGGCCGGGGTTATGTGCAACTGCAGGCCACCGCCGCCCACCCCTGGCTGCCGGCCGGCAGCACGGTGCGCGGGCACGAGTTCCACCACGCCAGCCTGGACAACCTGCCCGCCGACACCCCCATGGCCTACCGCGTGCAACGGGGCCACGGCGTCAGCGGCAGCCACGACGGTGTCTGCGTGCACAACATGCTGGCTTCGTTTGCGCACTTGCGCACAGGCGCAGGTGCGCCTTGGGCACCGGCTTTTGTGGACTTTGTGCGGCGCATGACGCCTGCCCGTGCGGCGGCGGTTGCGGCGGCCGCACCGGCCCTGGCCTGCGCACTGTGATGGCTGCCGCCAGCGCCCAGCCCACCACCCGCAGCCTGCGGGTGAACGGCCACGACGTGCTGACCGACAGCGAAGGCTATCTGCTGAATCTGGCCGATTGGTCAGAGGACTTTGCCCTGGCCCTGGCGCAGCAAGAAGGCTTGGTGCTCACGCCCGCGCACTGGGAACTGATCCGCTACCTGCGGGGCTACTTTCAAGCGCACGGCGTGCAGGCCCAGGTGCGGGTCATGATCAAACACTTCAGCCAAATCTGGGGCACAGTGCGCGGCAGCAATCACCACCTGCACGACATGTTTCCCATCGGCGGGCCGCAAAAGCAGGGCAACCGCCTGGCCGGCCTGCTGCGCACCAAAGGCGAACACTGAAAAGGCTCTGACGATGAACTTCAATGTCACTCCCACCGCCGCACAAGAGATCTTGTCCGCCGCCGCGCGCAGCAGCGCTGCAGGCCAGGCCCTGCGTGTGGCTGCGCGCCAGTTGGCCGACGGCTCGCTGGACTACGGCATGGGCTTTGACGAGCCGCGTGAAGACGACCACACCAGCACCGTGGCCGGCCTGACCGTGCTGGTGGGCGCCCACAGCCAGCCGCTGCTGGCCGGCACGGTGCTCGACTTTGTGGAATTGGCGCCCGGGCGCTTTGATTTCATCTTCGTGCCCCCCGCCGAGCCGGTGGTGGCGGGCCTGGGTGGCTGCAGCACCGGCGCAGCGCCGCAAGCCGCCAAGGGCTGTGGCACGGGCGCCTGCGGTGCTTGCGGTAGCTGAGTCAGGCCTGCCTTGGACGTGGAACCCGACATGAACTCCTTCGTTGAAGTACCCGCACTCCTGGCCGCCTGCCGCGCCCGCTGCGGCACCGTGTACCTGGTCGGCGCCGGCCCCGGTGACGCCGACCTGTTGACGCTGCGCGCCGCACGCTTGCTGGCGCAGGCCGACGTGGTGGTGTTTGACCATCTCGTCGGCCCCGGCGTCATGGCGCTGGTGGGGCCCGGTGCCGAGCGCATCTACGTGGGCAAGGAACGCAGCCACCACAGCGTGCCGCAGGAAGACATCAACACCTTGCTGGTGCGCCTGGCGCGTGCGGGCCGCAGCGTGGTGCGCCTGAAGGGCGGCGACCCGTTTGTATTTGGCCGCGGCGGTGAAGAACTGCAGATCCTGGCCGCTGGGGGTGTGCCCTTTGAAGTGGTGCCCGGCATCACGGCCGCCTGTGGCGTGGCCAGCTACGCCGGCATCCCGCTCACGCACCGCGACTATGCACAAAGCTGCACTTTTGTCACCGGCCACCTCAAAGACGGCAGTTGTGACCTGGACTGGCCCGCGCTGGCGCGGCCGCGCCAGACGGTGGTCATCTACATGGGCTTGTCGGGTCTGGCCACCATCTGCAGCCAACTGGTGGCGCACGGCCTGCCGCCTGAATGGCCCGCCGCCGTGGTGGCGCAGGGCACGCTGGCCGAGCAGCGCACCGTGTGCGCCACGCTGGCCACGCTGGCTGATGCCGTGGCGCTGGCCGGCTTGCAGTCCCCCTGTTTGACCATCGTGGGCGAGGTCGTGCGCCTGCGTGAGCAGCTCAACTGGTTTGAGCAAGACCACGCGAGCGTTTCCTTGTCTACCGTGAAAGCCTGAGTCATGAAACTGCGCCCGATCTGCACTGCGCTGCTGGCCTGCATGGCCAGCACCTCCACCGCGTGGGCGCAGGGCAACGCGCCCGAACCCGCCGTGGCCATGTCCGCGCCCTGGGCTGCGGCCATGTGCACGGCCTGGAACGCCGACGCCGCGCTCACCACCGGGCTGGTGGAATCGGGCTGGATCAAGAACGACGCCGGCCGGGGCTTCAAGGCCATGCAGATCTACCGCGCCGACTGCGCCAGCAGCGCCCGTGTGGAGTTGCAGATAGCGCTCAAGGACGGCAAGGCCGTCTGCACCCACGGCGGCGCGGTGCGCACTGAAAAACTCGACGGTGGGGCCGACTACCTGATGTGGGCCGACACACCACGTTGGCGCGAGATGGGTGCGGGCGAATACGGCCCCATGAAGGCCATGATGTTCAGCCGCCTCAACTTTGCCGGCCCCAAGATGGAAGCCATGGGCAACATGGGCCCGTTTGAAGGCTTCTTGCTGCTGGTGGGCAAGGTGCCGGGCAAGTGGGACGCCTGCCCTTGATGCGGCCTTGACGGGTGCTTTCGGCGCGCCGCAGCGCGCCCCGCCTACCTGACGCCCGCGCTGCGCGCTTCCACCGCAAACACGGCGGCCTCGACACGCGACGTGAGGTTGAGCTTGGACAGGATGTGCCGCACGTGCAGCTTCACCGTGTCGTGGCTGATGGTCAGCGCGCGCGCAATGGTCTTGTTGCTTTCACCGCGCGCCAGGTGTTCAAGGATTTCCTTCTCTCGTTCGGTCAGCGCGGCCAGCATGCCGCGGCGGTCATTGCCACCGGCGCCGCCTTGCAGCAGTTGCGCCAACTTCAGTGTCATGGCCGGGGCCACCGTCAATTCACCCCGGGAGGCGGCCGCAATGGCGGCGATCACGTCCTCAGGCTCCATGTCCTTCAGCAGGTAACCCCGCACGCCGGCGCGCAGGGCCGCGGACAGGTCGACTTCAGAGTCGCTCATGGTCAGGATGAGCGCGGGCGTGTCGATGCCTTCGGCGCGCATGCGGCGCAGCAGGCTCAGGCCGTCGGTGGCGGGCATGCGCAAGTCCAGCACCACCAGATCCGGCTTTTTCTCGCGCAGCACCAGCAGCACTTCGTCGGGGTTTGACAAAGCGGCCAGCACGTCCATGCCGCCACGGATGCGCAGCAGGTCCGAAAGGCCGTTGCGGCACAACGCATGGTCGTCCACCAGCACGATGCGTGGCGCGGCCATCAGTGCGCCTCTGCCATGGCGGTGACCACCGACGCTGCCGTCGGCACTGGCGGCAGCGGCACAAAGGCCAGCCGCACCACCGTGCCGCCGCCGGGCCTTGCGGCCAGGTGCAAGGTGCCGCCCAGCCGCTGGGCACGCTCTTGCATGATGGCCAGGCCGTGGTGGCTGGAGCTGGCCCCCAGCGAGCCGCTGGCCTGCAGGGGCAGGCCGGTGCCGTCGTCTTCAATCTGCACTTCCACCACCTCGGGCTGCGCATGGGACGGGCCGATGCGCAGCCACGTGTGCCGGGCTGCGGCATGGCGAGCCACGTTGGTCAGGGCTTCTTGGACGATGTGGAACACCTGCGACTCCTGGTCAGGCGCCAGATGCAGGTCGGGCAGTTCATTGGACACGTCCAGATCGGCACCCGTGGTGCGCCTGAAGGCCTGCGCGCTGCTGCCCAGCGCGTGCACCAGGCCCTGTGGATCCATGGGCGCCCTGAAGTGCGTCAGGATGCCTCGCAGGCTGGTGTGGGCCTGTCCGATGGCGCCGCGCACTTCGTCCAGGTAACGCTGCGCGCCGGGGCCGTCTTGCGTGGCCACCGCGTCTTGCAGCAATGGCAGACGCATGCGCACATAGGCCAACTGCTGGGCCACGGAGTCGTGCACTTCGGCGGCCATGGCCTGGCGTTCGTGCAGCAGCGTGGCGCGCAGGCTTGCGGCTTCCAGCCGGGCGTTGTGCAAGGCCAGGCCCAGCAATTCCCCCACGGCGCGCAGCAGGGCCTGCACGTCGGCGGCCGGTGCCAGCGGCGGCTGGAAAAACAGGTTGTAGACACCCAGCACGCGGCCCCGGTGCTGCAGCGGCACGGTGAGCATGCCGGGCCCGGCGCCAGCGGGGGCGGCGTTGCCGGCGCCGCCGTCGGGGCTGGTGTGTCCCGCCTGGCAATGGCTCAGGTCTTGCGCCCACACGGCGCGCGGTTCGCTGGCGGCCGCGCCGCAGTGGCCGCAATGCCGGCTGGCACTGCGTTCACCCCGGCACAGGTGCGGGGGCAGGGCAATTTCGCTGATCAGGTGCAGGCGGTTGTCAGCCTCGTCCAGCAGGCGCACGGCACCACCCTGCGCGCCCGCCAGGCGCATGACGGGCGCCAGAAAGCGGCCCAGCAGCTCGGGCAGGTCGCGGCCCGAAGACACACCGGCCGTGATTTCGGCCAGGATGGCCGAATCGGGCGGGGCTGCGGCGGGCAAGGGCAGGGCGGACATGGACAGAAGGTGCTGACGCGCTGACGGTCGGTTGGGCGCAAAGAATGCGTGTGCCGGTATTGAACCCCAGCCGCAACGGGCGTGCCATGAGGCACTACCCGAGAGGAATACCCCCGCCGGGCGGCGCCGCAAGCCGTCTGGGCGCGGCCATCCCCCATATGGGCTACACCCGCATTACCCGTTACGGGAATGGACGCTGCGGGCACGCCTTCAGCCTAATGCGCCCCACTGACAGAACAGACGGCACACTGCCGCCTGTCGTCCAAAAGAAGCCCAAGATGCCGGCCACACCGCTGCACGACCCCACTGCGCCGCCCTTGCCCGGTGCCGCCACCGAGATACGCAACACCACGTGCTACATGTGTGCGTGCCGCTGCGGAATTCGCGTGCATTTGCGCCAAAGCGAAAACGGCCCCGAGGTGCGTTACATCGAGGGCAACCCCGAGCACCCGCTGAACAAGGGCGTGATCTGCGCCAAGGGCTCCAGCGGCATCATGAAGCAG
>CAZUKT010000176.1:0-8575 GCA_964620975.1 uncultured Rubrivivax sp.
CCGTCAAGAGCTGGTTCGTCGCACCGCCTGCCCCACCGCCTGCACCCGAGGCAGAGCCCGCAGCCCCGCCACCGCCGCAGGCCCCGCCCCTGCCCTTCAAGTACATGGGTTCGATGCAGGAGTCGGCGCAGCGCACGGTCTGGTACTTGATGAAGGGCGAACGCCTGATCGTGGCCGGTGCCGGCGACGTCATCGATTCAACCTACCGAACCGAGGGCGCCGATGGCGGGCAGTTGCGCTTCACCTACTTGCCGCTGAATCAGCGCCAGGGGCTTGCGATCGGAGTTCCACCGTGACACACACGACCGCCAGGATCTTGCTGGTGCTGCTGCTCGCCGCTTGCGCGGCTTGCTCGACGGTGCCCAATGACGGCCAGGCCGCCATCGACAAGGGGCGTTTCCAAGAAGGCCTGGGCCGCTTTGAAGCAGCGATGCGCGAGCAGCCGGCCGACGCCGAGCGCCGCATGGCCTACATGCGCGCACGCGACCAGGTGATCAACCGGCTGCTCGGCGCGGGCGGCGCTGAATTCGCCGCCGGCCGCCTGAACGCCGCCGCCAGCGCATTTAGCCAGGTGCTGGCGGTTGACGCAGCCAATGCGCGCGCCACGGCCGGCCTGGCGGCCATTGAAGCAGCACGTCGCCACGAAGTGCTGGCCACCGACGCCAAGGCCAGGATCACGGCGGGTGACAGCCTCAGCGCCGACCTGATGGTCAAGTCGATACTGGCCGAAAACCCGGGCCACGGCCCGGCGCGTGAGCTCGACCGCGAGCTGCGTGAACTTGAGCGCAAGCGCGCGCTCGCGGTGCCGGTGCTGAAATCCAGGCTGCAAGACCCGGTTGACCTTGATTTCCGCGACGCGCCGATCAAGCTGGTGATGGAAGCGCTGGCACGTTCGGCCGGCATCAACTTCATCCTCGACCGCGAGATCCGCGCCGACCTCCGGGTCTCGATCTTTGTGCGCAACGTGCGTGTCGAGGACGCACTGGACCTGATCATCCACAACCACCAGCTCGACAAGAAGATCCTGACCGACAACACGGTACTGGTGTACCCGAACACGCCGCAAAAGCAGCGCGAACACCAGGAACTGGTGATGCGCACCTTCCACCTCGGCAACGCTGACCCCAAGCAGACCATGAACCTGCTGCGCACGATGCTCAAGACCAAGGACCTCTTCGTCGACGAACGCGTCAACATGATCGTCATGCGCGACACCCCGGACGTGATCCGCGCCGCCGAGCACCTGATCGCGGCGCAGGACAAGGCCGACCCCGAGGTCGTGCTCGAACTGGAGATCCTCGAAGTCTCGCGCAGCAAGGTGCGCGACCTGGGCCTGAGCTTCCCCACCGTGTTTACGGGGCCCGGCGGTTCACTGGCCGACATCCGCAACCTCACCAGCGGATCGATAGGCGCCGACAACGGCTACGGCCTGCGCCTGCTGCGCACCGACAGCGACACCAAGACCTTGGCCAACCCGCGGGTGCGCGTGCGCCACAAGGAAAAGGCGCGTGTGCATGTCGGCGACCGCGTGCCGGTGATCTCCAGCACCATCGTCGGGCAGGGAACCAATGCCCCGGTGACGGCCGAGCAGATCCAGTACCTCGATGTCGGCATCAAGATTGAAGCCGAACCCACCATCCATGGCGACGACACGATCGCCATCAAGATCAATCTCGACGTCTCGACGCTGGGCAGGGCCATCACCACCGTGGCGAAGAATGTCGTCTACGAGGTCGGCACACGCAACGCAACGACGTCGCTGCGCCTGCGCGACGGCGAGACCCAGGCCTTGATGGGGCTGATCCGCGACGACGACAGCCAGTCCGGATCGGGCCTGCCGTTCGTCGGTGAATTCCCGGTGCTTGATCGCATCTTCGGCAGCAAGCGCTCCGAGCAGCGCAGCCAGGAGCTGGTGTTGCTGATCACGCCCCGGCTGGTGCGCGGTGTCGAGCGCACCGACGCCGCACTGGCCGAGTTCTGGTCGGGCACCGAAGCGGCGGTACGCACGCGCACGCCCTTTGTGCAGCCGCTGCCGCAGGCCGTGTCGGCAGCTGCGCCGGCACGCGGCGCCGCGCCGGGCACCACCCCCGGGCCGGCCCTTGCCGCAAGACCGACGCTGGCCGTCGCAGCCGAGACCGCGCTGCCGCTGCAGCTGTCGTGGCAGGCGCCGGCAGACGTCAAGGCCGGTGAGGAGTTCTTCGTCGAGCTCAAGGCGCGCAGCGACGGGCTCGTCAAGGGCGCGTCGATCCAGTTGCGCTACGACCCCGCGCAATACGAGGTGCTGGCCGTCGAGGACGGTGGTTACTTCAGCCAGGTGGGTGGCTCGGCCGTCTTCACGCCGCGCGTCGACACCAGCCTGGGCGTTGTCTTTGCCACCCTTGGTGCCTCGGGCGCCGGGTCTGCCAAGGGCGAAGGTTCCTTGCTCAAGCTGCGGCTGAAGGCACGCCAGCCCCTGGCCAACTCCAGTTTGCAGATCAGCTCGATCGTCGGCGTCGATCCAGGCAACCGGCGCGTGCCGGTGGAAGGGTCGGTGCCGCTGGCCTTGAAGTCGGCACCATGAAACCGCTGCGGCGCCAGGCGGGCTTCACGCTCATCGAACTGATGGTCACGGCGACGATCGTCGCAGTGCTTTCGACGGTGGCGCTGCCGCTGGCAGAGCTCACCGTCAAACGCAGCCGCGAAAACGAACTGCGCTCGGCACTGCGCGAGATCCGCGGCGCCATTGACGCCTACAAACAGGCGGCAGACGACGGCCGCGTGCTCAAGGCGGCCGACGCGAGCGGCTATCCACCGAGCCTGGAACTGCTGGTCGATGGTGTCGAGGACGCGCGCAGCCCGAAGAAGACAAAGATCTACTTCTTGCGCCGACTGCCGCGCGACCCACTGCACCCCGACCCACAGCTGGCCCCGGCACAGACCTGGGCCAAGCGCAGCTACGACAGCCCAGCCGAAGAACCGCGTGAAGGGCGTGACGTCTACGACGTGCATTCGATGTCCAGCGCCGACGGCTTGAACAGCATTGCGTACCGACTATGGTGACGCGACGTGGCTTCACGCTGATCGAATTGCTGGTGGTGCTGGCCATCATTGCCACGCTGCTTTCGATCGCGGTGCCCCGCTATTACGGCGGCGTCAAACGCGCCGAAGAAGCCACGCTCAAGCAGAACCTGGCGCTGCTGCGCGACGCCATCGACAAACACTACGCCGACCACGGCCGCTATCCCGACACCTTGGACGAACTCGTCACCAAGCGCTATCTGCGCAGCGTTCCGCTAGACCCGCTGACCAGCGCCAGTGACAGCTGGGCCGTGCTCGCGCCACCCGCGCCGGAGCCCGGGCGCATCTACGACGTCAAGAGCGGTTCGACGGCGACGGCGCTGGACGGCTCGGCGGTCAACACATGGTGAGCCGGCGTGCGCCGCAACGTGGCGTGAGTTATCTCGCGTTGCTGCTTGCGGTGGCCATCACCAACGGCGCGCTGGCCACGGGCGCGGGGGTCTGGAGCCAATGGCAGCGCCGCGAACGCGAGACCCAGCTGCTGTGGGCGGGCGACCAGATCCGCCGTGCCATCGTGGCCTATGCGCAGGCCGGCACCGAGCGCGACGCCGGCTTTCCGCGTTCGCTGCAGGATCTGCTGCTCGACTCGCGCACCCCCGTGCCACGCCGCTTTCTGCGCCAGATCTACGAAGACCCCATGGCGCGCAATTTCGATTGGGGCCTGTTGCGCGACCCGCAGGGGCGGCTCGTCGGCGTCTACAGCCGTGCCAGCGGCGTGCCCGTGAAGCAGGCGCGTTTTGCGCCCCAGTATGCCGAGTTCGAGGGTGCGACGAGCTACGCGGGCTGGCGCTTTGCTGCGGTGGCGCTTGCTGCTGCGCCGAGCCGGCCGGCCGCCACACCCGCAGCGCGGCCGGCGTCGGCTGCAGAGCGCGGCGCACCCGCCACAGAGCGCTTGGCACCCGGCCGCGCACCGCCAGCCCTCATTGCGGAGCCGGCGCCCCAAAGCCCACAGCCCCCGGACGCCGAACCACCCAGCGACGAAGCTCAGCCACCGCCAGAGCCAGAACCCGAGGCATAGGCGGCAGTGGCTCCCACTATGGGCCGCAGCAGCACGCCGCGCACCGGCCACGCACCAGCGCCGACGCCAGCACCGGCACCAGCAAGCTGGGCTCGTCAGCGCAGATGTGGCGCCGCTGCGCCGAGGGCCGTGCCGGGCGTGGCGATTTCGGCTTGGGCTTGGCCAGTGACGCCGGTATCGCTGCGCCGCGGCACGAGCCAGCGGTGCAAGGCCGCCTCGATGTCTTCCAGCGAGCAGGGCTTGACGACAAGGTCGTCGAATCCGGCGTCGAGGTAACGCTGCTTCGGCTCGGTCAGGCCGTAGGCGGTAACGGCGACGATTGGCACGCGGCCGCGCTCGCCGCCGAGCGCACGGATTGCCCGCGTCGCCTCGAACCCGTCCATCACCGGCATGCGGCAATCCATCAGGATCAGATCGAATTTCTGCTCCTTTGCACATGCCAAGGCCAAGCGCCCGTTCTCGGCCGTGGTGACCCTCAGGCCCCGTCGCTGCAAGGCAAGCGCCATGACGTCCCGGATGTCGCGCTGGTCTTCCACCAGCAGCACCGAAGCCCCCGCCGGGAAGGGCCGCAGTTGGGCCAGCGCTGCTTGCTCAGGGGCATCGCACAAGGTTTCAGGCTGCAGGCGCACGGTGAACCAGAAAGTCGAGCCTTTGCCGATTTCGCTTGCGAAGCCGAACTCACCGTTCATGCTGGCGGCGAGCTGGCGCGCGATTCCCAGCCCCAGCCCAAGTCCCGCCTGGCCAAAAGCGTCCACGCGCTCGGCCCGGTAAAACGGCTTGCTGATCTGCCGCGCTGCCTCGCGTGGGATGCCGACGCCGGTATCAGTGACTGCAATGCGCAGCCAGCACCAAGGCGGCTGCACCCCTGGCCGCAGTGCGCCAGCCGCTGCGGATGGCGGCCCGGCGAGCGAGACCGACACATCGATCGATCCGCGCCCGGTGAACTTGATCGCGTTGTCGAGCAGGTTCATCATCACCTGGCCGATGCGCGCCGGGTCGCCGCACAGGCGTGCCGGCACGTCGTCGGCCACGCGGCAGCCCAGCGCCAGCCCCTTGTCTGCCGCCCGCTGGGTGCACAACCCGACCAACCGGTCCACCAGGCGCCGGGGTCCGAAGTTGACCGCTTCCAGCGACACATTGCCGGCTTCGATGAGCGAAAAGTCGAGCAGGTCGTTGAGCATGCGAAGCAGGCTGCGCGCCGACACACCGGCCGTGTCGAGCAGCTCGCGCTGCGCCGGGTCAGCCGCCGTTTCGCGCAGCAGGTCCAGGCTGACGAGCACGCCATGCAAGGGCGTGCGGATCTCGTGGCTGACGTTGGCCAGAAACTCTGACTTGGCCCGGTTGGCGGCATGCGCAACGTCGCGTGAATTCGCCAGGCCCTCGAGCAGCGTCGCGCGCTCGCTGCGTTGTGTTGCCAGGTCGTCAACCATGGCGTTGAAGCTGTGCTGCAACTGGCCGATTTCGGTGCCCCTGGTCACCTCGGAGCGGCCGGTGAGGTCACCTGCGGCAACACGGCCTGTGAGTCGGGCCAGCACTGAAATCGGCTGCACGATGTGGCGCCGAACGTAGTAGATCATCAGGCCGAGCGCCAACGCGATGGCGAACACGCCTGCCAGCACCACAAACTGTGCACGGCGGCTGTGATCATGCAGGGTCTGTTCGTTCTCCAGCAATTCTGCGGTGTGGTGCGCCACGATCGCCGCCCACAGCGCGTCGGCAGCAGCCTGTTGGGCGTAGATCGATTTCACGGTTTCGGCGGCGCCGGCCGTGCCAGCGGTCTTGCCGGGCCCGGACAAGGCCGTGCTTGCCTGCCTCACGGCTGCTTCGGTTTGCCGCAGCAGGCGCTCCTGCAGCACCAGAAACGCTTCGTGCTCGACCTGTTCCAAGTCAGAGGTCGACAACTCGAGCGCCTGGCGCAAGCCGCGGACAGCCTCATGCGCCTGCGCCAATGCCTCTTCGGCATCCTTCTCGTAAACGTGGTTGCCGGTCAGGGCGTAAGCGGCCGACTCACCGATGGCGCGCGTCATTGCCGCGTGCAATTGGCCGTCAAGCATGGACCGCCGATAGTCCAGCATGACATAGGACGACGCACCGTTCCACTTGGCCAGGTCCATGGAGAGGTACACGTAGCAAGCAAACAGCAGTGCCAGCGTACCGATCGACGCGACGAAGACTTTCCGACCAAGACTGTTCTTCACTTGCCAAGCTTTCCAAGAGCCGTGCTGGGCCAGCATCCGCCTGACCGCTTGTCATCATGCTCACCATCGGGCGCTGCGAGCAAGCCCCCCCCAAAGGCGGAGACATGGCTTGAAGTCGCCGATCAGGTGACGACAGCCGATAGCCACGGGTCACTTCTGCCGCGCCCTCGCGGTCGCACGCACATTTACGCACAGGTGGGACTCTATGTTCCCCGACCTGCGGCAATCTGTCACGGTGCGGCACCGCAGCAGCCCGATCTCGCGAGAAGTCGCACAGGCCTGTAGCCGTGGCGCGCCACCCTCTCGGCGGGGATGGCAAGAGCCGTTGCTTGCTTCTGGCGACCCATAGGCGCGACGAGGGTCGCGGCAATTGGTCGCACCCATCCCGAGGTGCCCAAACAGAGCCAGATCTCTACACTTAGATACATCCGCAGAAGGCTTTTTTTCTTGCGTGCTGTCGCTCATCCAAATGGGCACCTGGCAGACCCGTCGGAATGATTGCGCCGTGATGCATGCAGTACTTCGGAGCATTTGTTGATGAGAGCGATGATCGACTTTGACCTGCGGGTCACCCAGTGCGCGCGACGGCTTCTTTCGCGGGCCCGAACCGCACCCGCGCAGGCCACCACGGCGGCAACTGCACCCATGGCAGCGAGCCTGCGTCACAGCCTGCTGGCCCTGCTGGCTGCGGTGCCCTTGGCCCTGTCTACACATGTCATGGCCGGATCGCCCTTTGGCCCCGTCTCGTCGGACAGTTCGATCGACCTCTCGGCCGCGGGCGCCAAGGCGCCGAAGCGGGACAGAGAGACCCGTGAAGGGGAGATCCTGGTCAGGTTCAAGGCTTCGGTGCCGACGGCCACGCGCGACGCCAAGCACGGCAAAAAGGGCAACCTCAAGCTGCGCGAACTGAAACGCAGTGGTGTGCACCAGGTTGGCGTGTCCCCAGACCAGACTCTGGACGCCGCGGTCGCCAGCTACCGTGCCGACCCCGACGTCGAGTACGCCGAGCCCAACTTTGCCCTCAGGGCCCTGCTGACGCCGAACGAGCCCTCGTTCAACCTGCTCTGGGGCTTGAACAACACCGGCCAGACACTGGGCACGCCCGGTGTCGACATCCGCGCATCGGCGGCCTGGGACATCACCACCGGCAGCAACACCGTGGTGGTCATGGTGATTGACTCCGGCGCCGACTACACGCACCCCGATCTCGCGGCCAACATGTGGGTCAACCCCGGCGAAATCCCGGGCAACGGCATCGACGACGACGGCAACGGTTATATCGACGACGTGCGCGGCATTGACGTCGTCAACGGCGACGCCGACCCGATGGACGATTTCGGGCACGGCACCCACGTCGCCGGCACCATTGGCGCCGTTGGCAACAACGCCCTGGGCGTGGTGGGCGTCAACTGGAACGTCAAGATCCTGCCCTGCAGGATCCTGGATTCAACCGGCAACGGCACGATCGCAGACGCGATCGTCTGCCTCGAATACGCACGCGCTTTGAAGGCGAGCGGCGTCAACATCGTCGCCACCAACAACAGCTACGGCGGGCTGAGCGCCTTTTCACAGACCATGTACGACGCCATCAATGCCCAGCGCGACATACTCTTCATCGCTGCGGCCGGCAACTCTGGCCTCGACAACGACACGGTGGACTTTTATCCCGCCGACTTCAATCTTCCCAACGTGATCTCGGTTGCCGCCACCGACCACACCGACGCAATGGCGTCGTTCTCGCACTTCGGGCGCCGCTCGGTGCACGTCGCCGCACCGGGGGTGAACATCTGGAGCACGTTGAACTTCAACAGCTACCAAAGTGCCAGCGGCACCTCGATGGCCGCGCCCCACGTGGCCGGCCTGGCGGCCCTGCTCAAGGCGCAGGACCCGACACGCGACTGGCGTGCGTTGAAAAACCTCATCCTGTCTGGCGCCGACGCCAAGCCGTCGCTGGCCGGCAAGACGGTCTCCGGTGGCCGGCTCAATGCCTTCAACGGCGTGAGCTGTGTCTCTCGCCCGCTGTTCTCGGTGGTCACGGTCCCTGCGGCCTTCGTTGTCGGCACGGCCAACACGGTATCGGCCCTGAGCATCAACTGCGGCAACGCCGTTGGCCCGGTGACGGCCACCACGTCTTCGGGGCAGAGCTTCTCGTTGCTCGACGACGGTGTCGCACCCGACCTGGCCGCCGGTGACGGCCTGTTCACGGCCACCTGGACACCGAGCCAGGCCTTCGCTTTCATTGACTTCACCTCGCTGGCCGGGACAGAACGGCTCGGCGCCGTCGATCTGACGCTCACCACCC
>CAZUKT010000177.1:0-8546 GCA_964620975.1 uncultured Rubrivivax sp.
TGATGCTGGACCGCGGCGACGGCCGCGGCTTCGTGCCGTCGCCCGGTATCGGGGTCCGACCGCTCAACGACGTGGCGCCGGGCATGCCGACGCGTTTGTGCATTGGCGCGTCCACCTTGGCGCTGGGTTACCTGGACCGTCCGCAGGCGCAGGCCGAGAGCTTCCGTGACGGTGCCTTCTGTGCGGCGGACCTGTTCGTGCGTGACGACAATGGCGGCTGGCGCTTTGCGGGGCGCGAGGATTCCCTGGTCAAGATCCACGGCCGCTGGGTCAACCTGGTGGAACTGGAAGAGCAGCTGTCGTCCAGGGCCCCTGGCCTGCGCGAGGGTGCCGCAGTGCTGGTGCCTGACGAGGACGGTGTGGACGCCGTGGCCTTCTTCTTTGCCGCCAGCGACACGGCCGCTGTCAGCGCTGCGCTGCTAGAGCGTGCCGCTTCGCTGCCGCCGCACCAGCGCCCGCGTTGGTGGCATGCGGTGGACACCCTGCCACGTGGCCCCACCGGCAAGCTGCTGCGGCGCAAGCTGCAAGAGCTGCACCGCAGCCTGGACTGAGCGTGTGAGAGCAAGTCCAACATTCCCGCTCGTGGCGCCATATCGCGCCCACGCGGCGTTGCAGATGCTCGCTGCAGCCCCGACAGCGACAGCGACTGCGACTGCGACTGCGCTTGTGCGTATTGCGCGGGCGCAATCTGGCGTCCCGATCGGGCACGCCGGATTCACTCGCACACTCTGAACCGGTATGCCCAGCTTGCTGAGCACCCAATGCCGGGGCCCCGTGCTGGTGGCAACGCTCGCGCGCGCGCCGGTGAATGCCCTGAACGGCGAACTCATCGACGCACTGGAACAGGTCATCGACAACGCGGTTGCCGACGAGGGTGTGACGCTGCTGCACTTGCGCAGCGAACAACGTGCCTTCTGCGCCGGGGCCGACCTGGTGTTGATGCACGAGTGCTTTGCCACGCCGCAAGGCCCCGACGTGATGACCGCGCTGGTGCGCCGCATGCAGCAACTTTTCCAGCGCCTGGAAGACGCCAGCGTGGTCACGCTGGCCGAAATCGGTGGCGCGGCCCTGGGCGGCGGCCTGGAACTGGCGCTGGCCTGCGACCTGCGGGTCGCGGCGCTGGAGGCAAGGCTGGGTCTGCCCGAAGCCGGCCTGGGCCTGGTGCCCGGAGCCGGCGGTACACAGAGACTGACCAAGCTGTGCGGACCGGGCGTGTCCAGGCGGCTCATCCTGGGCGCCGAAGTCATCGACGGCGCAGAGGCCGCCCGCCTGGGCCTGGTGCAATGGGCCCGCCCGCGCGAACAGCTGGCGGCCTTTGCGGCCGAGCTGGCCGCCAGCTGCGCCGCCAGTCCCAAGGCGGCGCTGGCGGCCAACAAACGCTGCCTCGCCGCCGCCACCGACACACGGCGCAACGGCTACGCCGAAGAATTGCGCGAGACCCGTGCCCTGTACGAACATCCCGAAACGCGGCAGAGGGTCTCGGCGTTCCTGGCCCGGCGCGCATCCAGCAACCCTCGCTGACGACCACCGAAAGAACCCCCATGGAATTCGCAGACAAGACCGTACTCGTCACTGGCGCCGGCTCCGGCATCGGCCGCGCCGCAGCGCATGCCTTTGCCAAGGCCGGTGCCCACGTGGTGGTGGCCGACATCGACGGCGGTGCGGGCGAGGCCAGCGCGGCGGCCATCCGCGCGCACGGTCAGCAGGCCAGCTACATGCATGTGGACATGACCGACCCGGTGTCCGTGGAGGCCTTCGCCGCCGCCGTGCAGGCCGAGCGCGGTGCGGTGGACGTGCTCGTCAACGCGGCCGGCTGGGGCCGCACCGCGCCTTTCATCGATGGCACGCCCGAGTTCTGGGCCAAGCTGGTGGCGCTGAACTTCGTCGGCCCCATGCAACTGGCCAAGGCGCTGCTGCCGGCCATGATGGAACGCGCCAGCGGGCGCATCGTCAACATCGCCAGCGACGCCGGGCGCGTGGGCAGCCTGGGCGAGACGGTGTACTCGGGCGCCAAGGGCGGCCTGATTGCCTTCACCAAATCACTGGCGCGCGAGATGGCGCGCTACAACATCAACGTCAACTGCGTCTGTCCCGGCCCTACTGACACGCCGTTGATGGCCGCCGTGCCCGACAAGGTGAAGGACGCGCTGATCAAGGCCATTCCCTTCCGCCGCCTGGGCAAGCCCGAAGAAGTGGCCGACGCCGTGCTCTTCTTCGCCAGCTACCGTGCCAGTTACGTCACCGGCCAGGTGCTCAGCGTCAGCGGCGGCCTGACCATGGCCGGCTGAAGCCGCCTGGCTGCCGCTGCCACCATTCCCGTCCGCCAAAAGGAGATCACCCATGAAACGACTGCAACTTGCCGGCTACCAGGCCCGGCACTTCGGCTATTCGGCCAGTTCCAAAGTGGCCACCATTCGGCTGAACCGGCCCGACCGCAAGAACCCGCTCACCTTTGACTCCTATGGCGAGCTGCGCGACCTCTTCCGCGAAATGGTCTACGCCACCGACATCAAGGCCATCGTGTTCACGGGCGAGGGCGGCAACTTCTGTTCCGGCGGGGATGTGCACGAGATCATCGGTCCGCTGGTCAAGATGAACATGCCCGAACTGCTGGAGTTCACGCGCATGACAGGTGACATGGTCAAGGCCATGCGTGCCTGCCCGCAACCCATCATCGCCGCCATCGATGGTGTGTGCACCGGCGCTGGTGCCATGATCGCCTGCGCTTCGGACCTGCGCTTGTCCACAACGCGCAGCAAGCTGGCCTTCTTGTTTGTGCGTGTTGGCCTGGCCGGCGCCGACATGGGCGCCTGCACGCTGCTGCCGCGGCTGATCGGCCTGTCGCGCGCGGCCGACCTGCTCTACACGGGCCGCGTGGTGGGCGGCGAAGAAGCTGAACGTTTCGGCTTCTACAACCGGCTGGTGGAACCCGACAAGCTGCTGGAAGAAGCCAACGCATTGGCCCAGAGCCTGGCTGACGGCCCCACCTTCGGCCATGCCATGACCAAGACCATGCTGTGGCAGGAGTGGAGTTCGGGATTGGGCGAGTGCATCGAAGCCGAGGCCCAGGCCCAGGCCATCTGCATGCAGACCAACGACTTCGAGCGCGCTTACCATGCCTTCGCAGCCAAGGGAAAACCGGTGTTCGAAGGCAACTGATGAGCGCCGACGCGGCGGCCGACGATCTGCGCCTGGCACCACCAGGATGAGCGACAGCACGCCGCAGCCAGCGCAGCCCTGTCCCCTGGTGGCGCCGGGCGCCAGGGCACAGCCGGGGCAGCGCCGTTGGTGCGACGCGCAGGGAGAGCACATCGACGTGCGTGGCCTGCAGCCGCCACAGCCGCTGGTGGCCATCCTGCACCTGGTGCGTGCGCTTGGTGCAAGCGCCACCGCCGTGGTGGTGCACCATGATCGCGACCCGGTGATGCTGTACCCGGAATTGGCCGAACTGGGCTGGTCGGCCGAACGCCTGCCGGCCGAGCCGGGCGAACTGCGCTTGCGCCTGACCTGGGTGCCTTGAAGGTGAAAGCCACCGCCTTTCTGGGCGACGTGCGGGGGCGCCTGTTGCCGGCGTCGATTCCGTTTCGCTTTTTCGGCGCGGCAGTCTTTTTCCACCTGCTGGCCTGGATCACCTTGCTGGCCGGTGCCGAGCAGGCGCCAGGCTTTGCCGGCGGGCTGGGGCTGCCGCTGGGGGCACTGCACTTGCTGACATTGGGCGTGCTGGTGACCACGGCCATGGGCGCCAGCCTGCAACTGCTGCCGGTGGCCACACGGCAGGCCGTGGGCACGCCGGCCACGCTGGCGGCGCTGTGGTGGTGTCATGTGTCAGGTGTGGCGGCGCTGACTGCGGCCATGGCCTGGGGCAGGGTTGGCCTGCTGGCCGGCGCGGCGGCCTGGTTGCTGTTGACGCTGACCGGTTATGCGCTGCTGCTGGCGCGCAACCTGGCGCGCTCGCGTGGCATGCCGGTGGTGGTGGTGCATGGCGCGGCGGCGCTGCTGTGCCTGCTGGTGTTGCTGGCGAGCGGGCTGGCGCTGGCCGCCACATATCACGGCCATGGCTTCAATGAGCATGGCACAGCGCTGCGCTTGCACGTGGCGCTGGCGGCCTACGGTTTCATGGGCCTGCTGGTGCTTGGCTTTTCCTACATCCTGGTGCCGATGTTCGCCTTGTCGGACAGCGCCCCGCAGCGGCCGGCCCTGGTGTCTGCGGCGCTGGTGATCCTGGGGCTGGCGCTGGCTGCACTTGCCGCACTTTCGGTGCTGCCTGCCTGGGCTGCGACGATGGCAATCCTGTGTGGTCTGGTGGGACTGGCCTTGCATGTGGCCTTGATGAGCCAGGTGCTGCGCAAGGGCATGCGGCCTCATCTGGGCCGGCCCTTCGTGCTGGTGAGGCTGGGCTGGTGCCTGCTGGCAGCCAGCCTGCTGGTGGCGCTGGCGATGGAAGCCGGGGCCGCCTTCGAGCGCCTGCGCACGCTCTTCGTGGTGCTGCTCGTGGCCGGCCTGCTGAGCTTCCTGCTGGGCGTGCTCTCGCGCATCGTGCCTTTCCTGGCGTCCATGCATGCGCCGCCAGGCCGGCGCGGGCCGCCCTTGCCGTCGGCCCTGACTTTCGAGCCCGCGCTGGCAGCGCACTTTCATTGCCACCTGGCGGCCTGGGCCCTGTTGCTGGCGGCCGTGGTGGCCGACAGCCCCTGGCTGGCGCGCGCCGCTGGTGCCGTGGGCACAGTTGGCGCGCTGGCGTTCGGCTGGTTCTTCGTTCATGCCTGGCGCCGCATGCGGGCCACACCCGCAGCTGCTCTTCCTGCGGCGGCGCCGCGCCCGGACTGAGATAAATCTAGTAAAGTAGTACCAAAATACCGATATCATCTCGCCATGAACGCCATCCGCCAGACCGCCCGCGCCCTGCACGAGGAACACCGAGCCAATCTTGAGCTGCTGGCCCAGGTAGAAAAGCTGCTGGGCCGGCACGCCACACAGGCCCTGCGCCTGGCCGCCACGCCCGGCAGCGAGCTGATGCGCCTGCTGGCTGGCCTGGAGCGCCAGCTGCGGCATGACGTCGAGCGCCACTTTGTGTTCGAGGAAGCCGAGCTCTTCACCCGCATGCGCGACGCAGGGGATGGCGGCATCGCCGCTTTGCTGGGCAGCGAGCACGACGCCATCCGCGAAGTGGCGGCCGACCTTTTGCCGTTGACCGCCGCGGCGGCTGCAGGCACGCTGGACGATGCCGGCTGGGCTGCGCTGGCCCGCGACGCGCTGGAACTGGCGGAGCGGCAGGTATCGCACATCCAGAAGGAAGAGATGGCCTTGCTGCCGATGTTGAGCGACTTGCTGGACGACGACACCGACAGCCAATTGGCGATGGCCTACACATCCGGCTGAGCGACCAGTCTCCGGCCGGGCACGGCCGGGCCGCGGATCCCCGACAACACCAGGAGAACTTGCACCATGTCCACTGTGCCCCCCACCCAGGTCTCCATCCGCGCCCTGACTCAGCAGGACCTGGGCGCCGTGGTGGCCATCGACGCCGCCATCGTGGGCCGCGCCCGCAGGGCCTACTTCCAGCGCCGCGTCGACGCCGCCATCAAACAACCCGAGCTTCACGTGCAACTGGCGGCGGTGGATGCAAGAGGCCTGGCCGGCTACATCCTGGCGCGCCGCACGCAGGGCGAATTCGGCCGCGTCAAACCGAGCTTGCGCCTGGAAGTGCTGGGCGTGCAGGCCGACCACCAGAGCCACGGCGTGGGCCGCCAACTGCTGGAGGCGCTGCGCGGCTACGCTGCGCGCCACGCCGTGCCGGAACTGCGCACCGCGGCGGCCTGGAACGACCACGGCATGATGCGCTGGCTGGACGCGATGGGCTTTGCGCTGACCAGCGACCTGATTTTGGAATGCAGTGTCGAGGCGGGCTACCAGGCCGAGCGTGACGACGCCATCGACTTGCCGGCTTCGCAGACACCCGGCCATGAAACCGACTACGGCGCCCCCGAAGGAAACGACTTCGAACGCGCCGAGCGCACGCGCTGCGACGTGCGAGCCATGCGGCCGGACGACCTGCCACAGATCCTGCGCATCGACCGCCAGATCACCGGGCGTGACCGCGCGGCCTACATCGAGGGCAAGCTCGGCGAGGCGATGGACGACTCGAGCATCCGCGTGTCGCTGACGGCGCGGCTGGAAGGCGCCGTCGTCGGTTTCATGATGGCGCGCGCCGACCTGGGCGACTTCGGCCGTGCCGAACCTGTGGCCGTGCTGGACACCTTGGGCGTCGACCCCGTCTACGGCCATCGCGGCGTCGGGCATGCGTTGGCATCGCAGCTCTTTGCCAACCTCGAAGCACTGCACATCGACCGCGTGGAAACCGCAGTGCAGCCGGCCGAGCTGTCGCTGCTGGGCTTTCTGTTGAACACCGGCTTTCAGCGCTCACAGCGCCTGGCCTTCGCACGGCCCGTGTGAAGCCTGCGCGGCCAGCGGGCCGCGCCGGCGTGAGGAGGAGACGACGATGATGACGACCCCGACCCAGCCAGTGGCCCCCGGAGCGCGCTTCAACTTTGCGCAGCACCTCTTTGCGCGCAACATGGCCCACACCGATCGACCGGCCTACATCGACGACCAAGGCCGCCTGAGCTACGGTGAACTGGCCGACCGCAGCCGCCGCCTGGCCGCCGCGCTGCTGGCCGCCGGTGTGCGGCGCGAAGAACGCGTGCTGCTGCTCATGCACGACAACAACGACTGGCCGGTGTGCTTCCTGGGCGCTTTGTACGCTGGCGTGGTGCCTGTGGCTGTAAACACAATGCTGGGTGCCGACGAATACGCCTTCATGTTGGCGCACAGCCGCGCCCAGGCCGCGCTGGTGTCGGCCGCCTTGCTGCCCACCCTGCAAGCCGCCATGGCGGCGGGTGGGCACGAGATCAAGACGGTCGTCGTGTCGCAGCCGGTTGCCGCGCTGGACGGCCAGGCGGTGGCGCTGCAGGACTTCATCGCCGCGCACGCGCCGCTGGCAGAACCTGCCGGCACAGGCCCCGATGACCCGGGCTTCTGGCTGTACTCGTCCGGGTCCACGGGCCGGCCCAAGGGCACGCTGCACAGCCACGCCAACCCCTACTGGACGGCCGAGCTCTACGGCACAGGCGTGCTGGGTCTGAATGAGCGCGACGTCTGCTTCTCTGCGGCCAAGCTCTTTTTCGCATACGGCCTGGGCAATGCCCTGAGCTTCCCGCTGAGCGTGGGGGCTACCACCTTGCTGATGGCCGAGCGCGCGACGCCCGAGGCCACCTTCAAGCGCTGGACCGGGGGCGTGGGCGGCATCAAGCCCACTGTCTTCTTCGGCGCACCCACGGGTTATGCCGGCATGCTGGCTTCGCCCGCGTTGCCGCCGCGTGGCGACATCGTGCTGCGCCTGGCCTCGTCAGCCGGTGAAGCCTTGCCGGCCGACGTGGGCAAGCGTTTTACGGCGCACTATGGCGTGGAGATCATCGACGGCATCGGCTCCACCGAGATGCTGCACATCTTTCTGTCCAACAAGCCGGGGCAGGTGCGCTACGGCACCACCGGCTGGCCGGTTCCGGGCTACGAAGTGGAACTGCGTGGCGACGACGGCGTGCCGCTGACGCCCCGCGCCGATGGCGCCACCGACACCGGTGACCTCTACATCCAGGGCCCCAGCGCAGCGCTGATGTACTGGGGCAACCGCGCAAAGTCGATCGACTCCTTCCAGGGCCGCTGGACCAAGAGTGGCGACAAGTACCAGCGCAACGCCGACGGCAGCTATACCTACAGCGGGCGCAGTGACGACATGCTCAAGGTCAGCGGCATCTACGTCAGCCCCTTCGAGGTGGAAGCCACCCTGGTGCAGCACCCGGCGGTGCTGGAAGCTGCCGTCATCGGCGTTCTGGACGCACAGGGCCTGACCAAGACCAAGGCCTTCGTCGTGCTCAAGCCCAGCGCGTCGGCCACCGACACCGAGTTGAAGGCCTTCGTGAAGGAGCGCCTGGCACCCTACAAGTACCCGCGCCAGATCGATTTCGTGGCCGACTTGCCCAAGACGGCCACTGGCAAGATCCAACGTTTCAGGCTGCGCGAACAGGAAGCGGCAGCCCGTTGACAGGCCACAAGGGCCGCCATCCACTCAACCTTCGGAGCGCACCATGACCCGCTTGCCCATGACACTCTTGCGCACCACCGTGATCGCTGCAGCGGCTCTGGCCGCGCCGCTGGCCATGGCCCAGGGCGGCAAGCTCAAGGTCGGCCTGATGCTGCCGTACACGGGCACCTATGCCGCTTTGGGCGTGGCCATCGAAAACGGTTTCCGGCTGTTTGTGCAAGAGCAGGGCGGCAAACTGGGCGGGCGCGAGATCGAGTTCGTCAAGGTGGACGATGAATCCGACCCCAGCAAGGCCACCGACAACGTCAACAAGCTGGTCAAGCGCGACAACGTGGACGTCATCGTCGGCACCGTGCACTCGGGTGTCGTGGCGGCGATGGCCAAGGTGGCCCGGGACACCGGCACCATGCTGATCGTGCCCAATGCCGGCGCGGGCGTGGTGACCGGT
>CAZUKT010000178.1:0-8517 GCA_964620975.1 uncultured Rubrivivax sp.
GGCCCAGAAGTTCAGGGCCGTCATGCTGCCCAGCATGGCAGCGCGCAGCAAGTGGTGGCGGGCGTTGTGCATGCGCACCAGGCGCAGACCCTGCGACGGCGCCAGCAGCAGCGTCATCAGCACCACATGGGTGGCAAAGCGCAGCCACACCACCTGCACCACGGGCAGCTCGCTCACCAGCCATTTGGCCGCCGCGTCCAGCAGCGCAAAACACAGCGTGGCCAGGGTCACCAGCCCAATGCCCACGCGCCGGCTGCGCGCGCTGTCGGTCTTGAGCACAGCGTTAGGTCTTGGGGCGGCGGCGCATGGGCTTGATCGTAGCGTTGGGGGCGGCGGCATCGTTGCAGCGGCTTGCTGCATGAACGCCGCAGCCACGCAACGCTGCAACACGGCCGCAGGCGGCAATGTGTGCGCCAAATGGTGCGGCCAGGGTGCGCCAATGGCGTGGCACCGGGTGTGGCGCCGGGTGTGGCACGGTGCGCGGCGCATCTAGACTGCGCGGTGGGCACCGCCCCCTGGCACCACCGATCCACCGATCCACCGCACCCAACCCAAAAGGCCACCCCGTGATTCTTGAACTTGCCGACATCCGCATCGCCCCCGGCCAGAACGCCGCCTTTGAAGCCGCCATTCAGCACGCACTGGCCACCGTGGCCAGCCGTGCGCAAGGCTTCAAGGGTGCCAAGGTCAACCGGGGCATTGAAAGCCCTGAACGCTACGTGCTGCAGATCTTCTGGGACACGCTGCAAGACCACACCGTGGGCTTCCGCCAGGGGCCGTTGTTTGGCGAGTGGCGCGCCATCATCGGGCCGTTTTTTGCGGCGCCCCCGGTGGTGGAACACTTTGACTTGGTGTGCAAACCTTGAACTACGGCCCGGTGCAAGACGCCGCTGCGGCGGGGCGTGCGCGTGCCCTGGCCGCAGCCGCCCAGCACCTGGACAGCGGCGCCTTCTTGCAAGACCTGGCTCGGCGCGTGGCCGTCCGCACCGAAAGCCAAGACCCGGCGTCGGGCCCGGCACTGCACGCCTATCTGGGCAACGACATCGGCCCGGCCCTGGCGGCGCTGGGCTTCACGCCCACCCTCCACCCCAATCCCGAGGCCGCATTCGGCCCTTTTTTGGTGGCCACCCGCCACGAGGCCGAGCACCTGCCCACCGTGCTGATGTACGGCCACGGTGACGTCATCGCCGGTCAGGACAAATCGTGGACACGCGGCCAGGGCCCTTGGGTGTTGGCACAAGATGGTGAGCGCCTGTACGGCCGCGGCACGGCCGACAACAAGGGCCAGCACAGCATCAACATCGCTGCGCTGGCCCAGGTGCTGCAGGTGCGTGGCGGCAGGCTGGGCTTCAACGTCAAGTGGCTGATGGAAACCGGCGAAGAAACCGGCTCACCTGGCCTGGCCACGTTTTGCGCCGCGCACCGCGCCGAACTGGCGGCCGACGTGCTGATTGCCAGCGACG
The DNA here is from genome assembly GCA_964620975.1 of uncultured Rubrivivax sp. Taxonomy (GTDB): domain Bacteria; phylum Pseudomonadota; class Gammaproteobacteria; order Burkholderiales; family Burkholderiaceae_C; genus Rubrivivax. The sequence goes on from CAZUKT010000178.1 coordinate 1,464, forward strand.
GGCCGCGCCTGTCGCGCCACCGTGCCACGGTGTTTCTGGGCTCGCGGGGCGTGGCCAACTTTGATCTTTCGCTTCATCTGCGCAGCGGCGCCCACCACTCGGGCAACTGGGGCGGGCTGCTGCGCAATCCGGGCACCGTGCTGGCCAACGCCATTGCCTGCCTGGTGGACAGCCGAGGCTGCATCAAGGTGGCGGCGTTGCGGCCACCCCCCATTCCGGCCAACGTGCGCGCTGCGCTGCAGGGGCTGCAGTTTGGCGGCGATGAAGGCGACCCCACGGTGGACGCCGATTGGGGCGAACCCGGCCTGAGCGCAGCCGAACGTGTGATTGCCTGGAACACGCTGGAGGTGCTGGCCTTCAAGACCGGCAACCCCGACCACCCGGTGAACGCCATCCCGCCCAGCGCGCGCGCCGCCATGCACATGCGCCACGTGGTGGGCACCGACGTGGCCGCGCTGCGCCAGCACGTGCTGGCCCACCTGGCGGCACACGGTTTTGCCGACGTGTGCGTGAGCGACCCCGTGCTGATGGCCGCCACCCGGCTGGACCCCGACAACCCCTGGGTTCGGTTTGCTCTGGCGTCTATCGCAGAGAGCACGGGCCAGCCACCGGTGCTGCTGCCCAACCTGGGCGGCAGCCTGCCCAATGACGTGTTTGCCTGCACGCTGGGCCTGCCCACCGTGTGGGTGCCGCACAGTTATGCCGCGTGCAGCCAGCATGCACCCGACGAACACTTGCTGGTGCCGGTGGTGCGCGAGGCATTGCAGATCATGGCCGGCCTGTTGGGACCTGGGCGAGCAGGCCGCCACGCTGCCCCGGCTTCACACCTGACATTCACCCGACACCCATGCTGCGCACACTCAAGGACTTGTTCGACGCCCTGCTGGCGCCGCCGGCTGCGGCACCCGAAGCGCAGGCGCACACCTTGCAATTGGCCACTGCCGTGCTGCTGGTGGAGGTGATGCGCGCCGACGCCGATATGCACGACAGCGAGCGCGGCGCCGTGCTGGCCGCACTGCAGCGCAAGTTCTCGCTGGCCGATGACGAGGCCGCGCGTCTGCTGGAACTGGCCCACAGCACACAGCGCCAGGCCACCGACTTCCACGCCTTTACCTCGGCCCTGAATGAGCGTCTGGACCACGCCCAGAAGGTGCAGGTGATTGAAGCCATGTGGCAAGTGGCCTACGCCGACGGCCACCTGGCCGCGCATGAAAACCACGTGCTGTGGCGCGTGGCCGACTTGCTGCACGTGCCGCATGGCGCCTACATCAACGCCAAGATGCGAGCCAAGGCGGCCAGCGTCGGCTGAGCACGGGACGTGCCAGTTCGCTGGAACCTGCACACCAAGCGACGGCCCGAACGCGATTCCACCCGAGCGGGCTGACGCCGCCGTGCCAAAAGGGCAGTCAGTTCGGCACCCCTCATTCAAGGGGCCAATGTGTCCAAAAAGCGGTGCTCCAGTTCTTGGGGGATTGCCGCCACCTTTGCCGTTGGCTAATCTGCTGCCAGCCGCAATGTCTTGCCGGCACAAGCAGGAGCCCGCACCATGCCCGTTTGCACCGCCCTCAAACACGGGGCCGCGATTGCGGCCCTCAGCCTCTTTGCGCTGCCCGCCCTGGCGCTGCCGCAGTCCACGCTGACACTGCTGCAGCCCAGCGGCACCACCAACGGCACGGCCCCAGTACAAATCTGGGTGGCCCTGGGCGTGGACGCCAGCGCCACCGTGCCCCTGGCACTGGACGGCACCACGACCAGTTTTGACAACAACGAGTTGGCCGAATTCGCGAGCATTTCGCAGGTTCAGCACACAGTCTGGGCCAGTTGCTCCACCAGCTTCTGGCCACAGCCACCGCTGGGCGCGTGTTTCGACGCCGCCTCGGCCTGGAAGTTTGAATTCAACAACGACCCGCCTTCGCTGATGCTCGAAACCGGCAGCCTTGCGCCCGGCGAAACCCGGGTCTACTTGTTTGGCTCGTTCGTGCCACAAAACGGTGCCGTGGCACCCGGCATCTACCGGTCCAGCAACTTCGGCTTTGAATTCATCGTGCAGGGCATGGACCAGGCCGGCGCCCCCCTGACGCGTTACTTCGCCATTGCCAACACCTGCGACAGCGGGGACGCCGCCTGCACCTTCACGCGTGAAGTGATCGCCGTGCCAGAGCCCGCCACCTACGCCAGCATGGCGCTGGGCCTGGCTGTCATTGGCGGCTTCGTGGCACGCCGCCGCAAGGCCGTTGCTGCCGCCTGACACCCGTCAAGCCCCGGCACACTGCCCGCATCAAGCGGGCAGTTTCATTTGCACGGTGCAACCCTGTCCCGGCTCGCTGAACACCGCCACTTCGCCGCCGTGCAGGTCAACAATGCGTTTGACGATGGCCAGGCCCAGGCCCTTGCCTTCTTCGCTGCTGGCCGGGGCCACGCTGTCGCGGCTTTGGTAGTGGCGGTCAAAGAGGTGCGGCAGGTCGTGGGCGGCAATGCCCCGGCCCTGGTCCACCACACTCACCCACACCGCGCCCGGCCGGGCGACGGCGGCCAACACGATGGCCGCGCCGGGCGGCGTGAACTTCAGCGCGTTGTCCAGCAAGTTGGCCACCGCGCGCTCAAACAGTTCCACATCCACCTCGGCCACCGGCGGCGTGGCGCCTTGTTGCTCAAAACGCAGCGCCACGCCTTGCTGCGCGGCGCGCTCGGCAAAGCGCAGCGTGATGTCGTCCAGCACCTCGCCCAGGTCGAGCCGCGTCAGGTGCAGCTTGAATTGCGGCTCGTCAAGCAGCGCCAGGTCCCCCAAAGAGCGCACCAGCCCGGCCGCGTTGCGGGTGTTGCGCAACGCCACCTCCACCAGCCGGCGGTCGTCGGCCCGTGCCGGGTCGTCGGCCCAGCGCGTCTCCAGCGTCTCCAGGCAGGCCACCGTGGCCGTGAGCGGGCTGCGCAGGTCGTGTGAGAGGTTGCTGACGCTTTCGCGCCTGAAGTGGTCGAGCCGACGCAGTTCGTCCCACTGGCGCCGCAAGGTGGCCAGCAGCGCATGAAAGCCGCTGCGCAAGCGGCCAAATTCGTCGTCGGTGTGGGGGCCTGCACTGGGCGCCACGGCGGTGGCGGTGAAGCCCGTGCGTTCGGCCCGTGCCACCTCGTCGCTCAGCACGCGCAGCGGGCGCGTCACGGCCACGATGATCCATGCACCCAAGGCCGTCGCCAGCAGCACCACGGCCAGGCTGGAGGCCAGCGCCGGTGAAGCCAGGCTGCTGCGCAAGATTTCCCAGCGCGACGCCGGCAGCCCCGGTTTGCGGCACACCAGATACAAGTAACCGGCGGCCGATTGCGATGGGCGAATCACGGCCTGCTGCAGCACGCGCGCGGCCACCACGGCGTCGGCATTCATGTATTCGGGGTCATCGCCCATCACGTAGGCGGCCAGCCGGCGGTTGCCCCGCGCGGCCGCTTCGGCTGCCTGCTGCACCGCAGCCAAGCTCACCTTGAAGCCCGGCGCCAGCCGCGTCTGCCCCGTGCTGGCCAGCACCGTGCCGTCGGCCGCCAGCAGGTAGAGCTGGCTGTCGGGCTCGTACAGCATCAGGTTGCGCAGGAAGGCGGCAAAGTCTTCAGGGTTGCGCTGGCGCTGGTCGAGCAGGTCTTCGTGCTGCATCACCACACGGGCCAGAAAGGCGTCGCCGCGTTGCCAGGTGCTTTCGTGCTCAAAGCGCTCAAAGGCCACCACCACGGTCACGATCACGCCCAAGGCCGTGGCCAGGCCCGTCAAGAAGACGGTCAGGGCCAGCCTGAAACGCACGGTCACGGTGGGGCGTCCCGCATCTTGTAGCCCGCGCCACGCACGGTCAGGATGTAGCGCGGGTTCATGGGGTCAAGCTCCACCTTGGCGCGCACGCGGTTGATGTGCGTGGTGACGGTGTGCTCGTAGCCTTCGTGTGAATAGCCCCACACCGCGTCCAGCAGTTGCGCGCGTGAGAACACCCGCCCCGGGTGGCTGGCAAAGTGCAGCAGCAAGTCAAATTCAAGCGCCGTAAATTCCACTGCGGTGCCGCGCACGCGCACCTCGCGCCGCACGGGCAGGATCTCGAGCTCACCGTTGCACACCGCCTGGCTGGGCGCGGGTGACGCAGCGGCCGCCCGCAACAGTGCGGCGCGGCGCAGCAAGGCCTTCACACGGGCCAGCAACTCGGCCATGGAAAAGGGCTTGGTCAGGTAGTCGTCGGCACCCAGTTCCAGGCCCAGCACGCGGTCCAGTTCAGTGCTCTTGGCGGTGAGCATGAGGATGGGCGTGGCGCTGCCCTTGGCGCGCAGGGCCTTGCACACTTCCAGCCCGTCCAGCAGCGGCATCATCAGGTCCAGGATCAGCACGTCGCTGGCGCGCTGCGCCTCGTGCGCCAGCGCGGCGCGGCCGTCGGGCACCGCCGTCACGGCGTAACCCGCGTTTTGCAGGTTCAGCACGATGAGGTCGCGGATGTCGGCCTGGTCTTCGGCAACGAGGATGTGGCTGGGCATGCAAAAGGGGTCGCAGCGGGCTTGCCGTTCTTACACCGATGTGATCTGGCTGTGATCTTTGGTGAGCTGGGCGCGAGGTGGGCTCGGCACAGTGTAGTCACCCCACCGCAGTACGGAGCCCACACCATGCAAGCCGCCCAAACCACCGCGTCGACCACGTCCCGGTCTGCCCCCTTGCCCTGCCACGCCGCCCTGCACAGCGGTGTGCCCAGGCCGGTGACCTGGGCCGAGATGACCACCCACCGCAGCTACCTGGTGAGCTTTGCGCGCCGCCGCTTGCTGGACCCGGCGCTGGCCGAAGACCTGGTGCACGACGTGTTTGAAGCCGTGGCCACGGGCCGCGCCGAATTTGGTGGCCGCGCCGCCGTGCGCAGCTGGCTGGTGGCCATCCTCAAGCACAAGATCGTTGACCTGGTGCGCCAGCGCGTGGGCCACGACAGCCTGGACGCCGCCTTTGACGACGCCGACAGCGGCGACGACGGCGCGCCTGGCCTCCCCCTGACCTGCCCGCAGCCGCGTCCTGACGAAGTGGCCGAACAGCGCCAATTGCTGAGCCTGGTGCTGCAGCGCATTGGCGACTTGCCGGCCACCCTGCGCGAGGCCGTTGAATTGCGCCTGCTGCGTGACCAGAGCACGGCCGACGTGTGCCGCACCCTGGCCATCAGCGAGCAGAACCTGTTTGTGCGCCTGCACCGCGCGCGGCGTGCGCTGGTGGCATGACGCCAACCTGGCTGGGGCGTATCTTTAGCGCGCAGGCCCCAGGCCAATGGGTGCGGGTGCGCTCATCACGATCTTGCGAAACAGCGGCTTGAATTCGGCCGCAGGCTCGTGCCCGGTGAGCGGGTCCTTGTTTTGCGAGAAGGCCGCGTCCAGCAGCGCCCAGTCGTCGGCGCTGAGTTCGCGCCGGGCCACGGGCAGCACTTCGCGCTCTTCAATGCCCATGTGTTCCAAGTACGACGCGATGTACTGCTGCACGCCTTCTTCAAATGCCAGGCGGCGCGATTCACCCAGCACGTCAAAGGCCAACAGCAGGTGCTGCAGCGCACGGATGGCCTTTTCACTGTTGGCGTGGTCACGGTCCAGGCGGTCCAGCACCGGCACCAGGTCAGGGCAACGCCCACGCAGCACCGGAAAGAGCAGCTCGCTCTCTTTGCTGTGGTGCAGCTTTTCAGGGAATTCGTCCACGTAAAAGAGCATGGCGCGCAGCACGTCAAAGTCAGGCAGCTTGTTTTCGCGCCGCGACTGCGCGAGCAGCATGGAAAGTGACCGCAGCATGGCCGCCAGGGCCTGATGCTCGTCTTGAAGGATGTCGAGGGTGGCGTGTCGCATGGGGCGCGAGCATGGCAGCGCACGCGCCGCCGCGCTTGACGCATGTCAAGCCACGGCGCCCCGATGCAGCTGGTGATGCTCTACCCGCTGCGGTGCAAAGGCCGCTTGCAGTGCGGCCAGCAGGGCCCGCGCCTTGCCGCTGTTGTCGGCGCCCAGGTTGCACACGTACACGTCCAGGGTTACCGCGCCCAGCTCGGGCCAGGTGTGCACGGCCAGGTGTGATTCGGCCAGCAGCACCACGCCGGTAACGCCACCCGGCGCCGGGAAGGCATGAAACAGCTCGCCCACGGGCTGCAGCCCCGCAGTGGCCACCGCCTGCAGGCACAGCGCACGCAACGCCGCCGGCGCCACCATTGGCGGCGCGCAGGCGGGGCAGCCGCGCAAGTCGGCAGTGAGGTGCAGGCCGTGCATGCGGCAGATCATAAGGAGGCCCCCTTGGCGGCTCCTAGAATTCCCGGCTCTGCCCTCTCTGCCCTCTCTGCCTTCCCACACCCCAGCCCATCGCCCAGCCAGGCGCCCAACATGACCACACCCCAAATCCCCGACACCACCCTGATGGCCAACGCCATTCGCGCCCTGGCCATGGACGCGGTGCAGCAGGCCAACTCCGGCCACCCCGGTGCCCCCATGGGCATGGCCGACATGGCCGTGGCGCTGTGGGGCGGCGCCCTGCGCCACAACCCGGCCGACCCGCACTGGGCCAACCGCGACCGCTTTGTGCTGAGCAACGGGCACGCGTCCATGCTGCTGTATGCGCTGCTGCACCTCACCGGATATGCCCTGCCCATGAGCGAGCTGCGCAACTTCCGCCAGCTCCACAGCAAGACACCCGGCCACCCTGAAGTGGACGTGACCCCCGGCGTGGAAACCACCACCGGCCCGCTGGGCCAGGGCCTGGCCAATGCCGTGGGCATGGCGCTGGCCGAAAAGCTGCTGGCGACCGAATTCAACCGCCCCGGCCACACCGTGGTGGACCACCGCACCTACGTGTTCATGGGCGACGGCTGCCTGATGGAAGGCATCAGCCATGAAGCCGTGGCGCTGGCCGGCGCCTGGAAGCTTGGCAAGCTGGTGGCGCTGTATGACGACAACGGCATCAGCATCGACGGCAAGGTGCAACCCTGGTACGTGGACAACGCCGGCATGCGCTTTGCCGCCAGCGGCTGGCAGGTGATTGGCCCGGTGGACGGGCACGACGCTGCCGCCGTAAGCACCGCGATGGCGCAGGCCC
>CAZUKT010000179.1:0-8412 GCA_964620975.1 uncultured Rubrivivax sp.
GCGAAATCCGCAGCGCGTTTGCCATGACCGAGCCGGCGGTGGCGTCGTCGGACGCCACCAACATCGAAGCGCGCATCGAACGCGACGGCGACGACTACGTGCTCAACGGCCGCAAGTGGTGGACCAGCGGCGCCGGCGACCCGCGTTGCAAGGTCTACATCTTCATGGGCAAGACCGACCCCACCGCACCGCGCCATTCGCAGCAGTCGATGATCCTGGTGCCGTCAGATGCCCCCGGCGTGACCGTGATGCGTGCACTCAACGTCATGGGCTACGACGACGCGCCACACGTCCACATGGAAGTCGACTTCAAGAACGTGCGCGTGCCGGCGTCCAACATCTTGCTCGGTGAAGGCCGTGGCTTTGAGATTGCGCAAGGCCGCCTCGGGCCGGGCCGCATTCACCACTGCATGCGGCTCATCGGCATTGCAGAGCGGTCGCTCAAGCTGATGTGCGAGCGTGCCACCAGCCGCACGGCCTTTGGCAAGACTGTGGCCCAGCAAGGCGTGACCCTGGAGCGCATCGCAGAGGCGCGTTGCCTCATCGACCAGGCCCGGCTGCTGACGCTGAAGGCGGCGTGGATGATGGACATGGCCGGCAACAAAAGCGCCAAGGCCGAGATCGCCATGATCAAGGTGGTGGCGCCCAACATGGCCTGCCAGGTCATCGACTGGGCGATGCAGGTGTTTGGCGGCGCCGGCATGTGCCAGGACACACCGCTGGCCTATTTCTACACCCTGGCCCGCACGCTGCGTTTTGCCGACGGCCCCGATGAAGTGCACCGCAACGCCATAGCCAAGATCGAGTTGGGCAAGATACAGCCCCGCGCGTGATTCTTGATGCCTGAGCGCCACCCGGTGCCAGGCAGCGCCGCCTGGGGCGTTGGGCCGTGCGCCTCAGGGCCCCCCGGGCGCGGTTTGTTGCCGAGCGGGCGCTCAGCGTTTGCGCTCGTCGCCCGGCAAAGCGCTGGTGGACCAGACGCTGGCCTGCGTGCTGGGCGACACCGACTCAGGCGTGACGCTGCTCACACGGCGGGCTTCGCGAATGGCGGTTTCAAACACGTGCAGCCAGGTCTGCAGCGGCTGCACGTCAGCCACAGCCAGCGGCGTGCGCAGCATCAGGCGGCCGCGGCCAATCATCAGCACCACCGGCGCGGCAGCGTCTACACGCAAGGCGGCCAGGGCTTGCGTCAGCGGCCCCTGCAGCCACTGCAACAGCCAGCTCTTCATACTGGAAAGCGCCACGTAGTGTTCGCGCAGCGGGCCCATTTCGTTGCCGGGCAGCTTGGGGAACATCACCAGCCAACGCATCTCGGGCGGGGTCTGGTTGTCGATGCGGGTCTGCACGCCCTCTACGTACTGGTCAAAGACGTCGCGTTCCATCTGCTCCTGCAGCACCCGGTTCATCACCACCACCTGCAGGTCATTGGCCAGGCCCAGTTCAGAGCGCAGCCGCAATTCCTGGCCCTGGATGTAGGGCCGCTGCGACGGGCCCCATTCCAGCCGCCACGGTGTGGTGCCCATGCGGCCATCGATGACAAAGCCTTCGGACTGCACACCCCGGAAGCCGTACTGCTTGGACTCGGCCCACGGTGCAATGCCCTCCCAGCCGGGGGCCGATGCCGACGTGCCGCCAGAGAACAAGCGTTTGAAGCCTTCGAGCATGGTTTAGAGTCCAAAGCGCTTGGGCGCGCAGGGGCCTGGTGCGGAGACAAATGATGATTGAAGTGTATTCGTGGGCCACCCCCAACGGCCACAAGGTTCACATCATGCTGGAGGAATGCGGCCTGCCGTACCGCGTGCACCCGGTGGACATCGGCGCCGGTGACCAGTTCAAACCCGAGTTCCTGGCCATCAGCCCCAACAACAAGATCCCGGCCATCACCGACCCACAAGGCCCCGGCGGCAAACCCATTTCGTTGTTTGAATCGGGTGCCATCCTGCTGTACCTGGCGGGAAAAACCGGCCGCTTCATGCCCACAGACGTGGCCGCCAAATACGAAGTGCTGCAATGGTTGATGTTCCAGATGGGCGGCGTGGGCCCCATGCTGGGCCAGGCCCACCACTTCCGCATCTACGCACCCGAGAAGATTGCCTATGCGGTGGACCGCTACACCAACGAGGCGCAGCGCTTGTACGGCGTCATGAACAAGCGCCTGGCCAAGAGCAAGTACCTTGGCGGCGCCGAATACAGCATTGCCGACATCGCCGTCTTCCCCTGGCTGCGCAGCTGGAAGAACCAGGGCATCAACTGGAATGACTTTCCACACCTCAAGGGTTGGTTTGACGAAGTCGCTGCCCGGCCGGCCGTGGTGCGGGGCGTGGAGGTGCTGGCTGACCTTCGCAAGCCGATCACTGGCGACCGCGAGCGCGATGTCCTGTTTGGCAACACGCAGTACAAGCTGCGGTAACGGCGCCGCACAGGCGGCCCGGCCAAAAGCAACGGCCGCCCGCCACCTAGAATCCAGCAGCTTCACTGCCCGTAGCTCAACTGGATAGAGCACCAGCCTTCTAAGCTGGGGGTCGCAGGTTCGAGTCCTGCCGGGCAGGCCAGTACCGATCGGCCCAGGGTAGCCAAGGCGGGCCGGTTACATTTTGACACAAGCAGGTCTCATCGGACTTGCCCTGTGGACGATGCAAGGGGTGAGCGGCATGCAAACCGCCGCAAACGCACACCCCGAGCCCATCCATGATTGCAGACCTCCACCTCCTGGACGCCGTGCGCAAGGCGCATTCGGCCCTCTTCAGGCAGCACGTCGCTTTGCGCCACGACGACAGCGGCATGCACCTGGTGCTGCAGACAAGGGCTGACGGCGCAGAGCGGCGGCCCCATGCAGACACGCCAGACGAAAGGTCCACGCGCCGGCAAACTGAAGAGTTCAAGCTCGTCCTGACGCAGTTGGGCGAGTTGCTTGACGACCAACCCGAAATCCGCAGGGTCATGCGCCACTTGGCGTTTGTCGAGCGTGCCCTGGCCAAGGCCGGGTTTCAAGCCTTGCTGACCTTGCCACTGGACGTGTTGCAGCACGCGCTGAACCAGTTGGAAGGGCTGGTCATCAATTGGTCGCCCGTGGGCCTGGCGGCATTGCGATCCAGGATGGCCGTGGCCATCATTGAACTTGAACGCCTGCCCAGCACCACACAGGCCCCGCGTGAAGACTACCGCAGCACATTCCCTCTGGCCCTGGACGACACCGCCAACCTGCCCACCGTGCAGGTGCATTCCGACCAAGCCACCTTGTCTGCGGTGTACGCGGCACTGGGCAGCGCCGCGCCGGCCGGCGTGGACGCCCAGCCGACGCCGGCTTGAACGGCCCGGCGTTCAGTCTGGCTTGACGCCGGCGTCCTTGACCACCTTCTTGAACATCTCGAACTCGTCGTTCATGGTCTGCGCAAATTCACGCGCGCCGGACCCCACGGGCACCACGCCCCGCTCGCGCAGCTTGGCCTGAGTGGCAGGCTGGCGCACAAAGGCCTGGATCTCTTCAGACAGCTTGTTCACGATGGCCGGCGGCGTGCCGGCAGGGGCCATCACGCCATGCCAGGGCTTGACATCAAAGCCGGGCAAGGTGTCGGCAATGGCCGGCAGGTCTGGCGCAAAAAAAGCACGTTGGCTGGTCGACACCGCCAGTGCACGCAACTTGCCGGTCTGCACATGCGGCCAAGATGTGGCTGCGGCATCCATGGACGCCACCACCTGGCCACTGAGCAAATCGGTCAGCATGGGCGCTGAACCCTTGTATGGCACATGGATGGCGGTGGTGCCGGTCTTCTGCAGGAACAGTTCCATGCCCAGGTGCAAGGATGAACCCGAGCCCGAAGACCCGTAGGGCACGGCACCGGGGTGCGCCTTGAGGTAAGCCACAAACTCGGCCAAGGTTTTGGCAGGCACCTTCTCGGCGTTCACCACCAGCACAAGCGGTGTCACACCCACCAAAGAGATGGCCGCAAAGTCCTTCACCGGCTGGTACGGAAATGCCGCCGGCCGCACCGCCGGGTTGATGGCGTTGGCGGCGATGTTGCCCATGCCGATGGTGTAGCCGTCGGGGGTGGCTTTGGCCACGCCGTCCATGCCCAGGCTGGAGCCGGCGCCGGGCTTGTTTTCCACCACCACCGTCTGGCCCCATTTGGCCTGCAAATGCTCGGCAATCATGCGTGACATGGCGTCGGCCGCGCCACCTGGCGGCACGGGCACGATGAACTTGATCGTGCGCGTGGGGTAGTCAGCGCCTTGGGCCATGGCCCACGGTGAAAGGCTGGACAGGGCCGCCAGCAGCGCGGCACGAAACAGGGTTTTCATCGGGCATCTCCTTGTGGAAGCGGGAACAGTGCTCAGGCGGACGCCCAACGCTCGACCATCGAGCGTGCGCGGCGGGTGATTTCTTCAAGCGGCACACCGGGCGCGTAGAGCGACGAGCCCGTGCCCACACCCGCAGCGCCGGCGGCCTTGAACGCGGCCAGGTTGTGCTCACCCACGCCGCCCACGGCAAACATCGCGGTGGATGCAGGAAACACCGCCCGCCATGCCTTGTGCACGGCCGGGCCCAAGATCTCGGCCGGAAAGAGCTTCAGCGCATCGGCCCCGGCGGCCAGCGCCTGGAAGCCTTCACTGGGTGTGGCCACGCCGGGCATGGAAAGCAGGCCCAGCGCCTTGGTCTGGTGCACCACGGCGGCATCAAAGTTGGGCGACAGCACCAGCCGGCCGCCGGCACGCGCCACGCGCTCGGCGTCGGCCGGCGTCAGTACGGTGCCCGCGCCCACCAGGGCCTGCGCGCCCAGCGTGGCAGCGAGCATTTCGATGCTGTCAAAAGGCTGGGGTGAATTCAGCGGTACTTCGATGATGCGCACGCCACCCGCCACCAGCGCTTGCCCCACGGCCACCACCTCGGCCGGTGTCACACCACGAAGGATGGCGATGACGCCCTGCAAGGCCATCATGCGCTGACCTGCACCAGGCCAGCCTGCACGGCCACCCGCCATTGGCCACGCGTGGTGGCGTCTGCTGCGGCCCGCTGGTGGGCGATGCCGGCCAGGGCCAGCGCCGTTTCATAGCGGGCGCACAGCGACTCGTCGCCCAGCACCTGCACGGCCGCAGGGCGCAGGCACGCGGTCGCGCTGCCGATTTCAATGCCGATGAGCACGCCGCTGAGAAAGTCGGGCAGGGCCTCGGGCTCGAACCGGCCGCTGAGGCCCGCCGTGCGGGCCGCAAAAATGACGTGGGTGGCTTGCGCGTGTTCGGCCAGGCCCAGTTCGACGCCCTCGGCAAAAGCCCCGGGCCGCGCATGGCCCATGCGCATCAAGCGGCCCAGGATGCCGTGCTGGGTGAGCAAGCCATAAAGCTCGCCAGTCATGTAGGTCTGGAACGACGCGACGGCGCCGCCGGGCCCCATCCACGCCCACTTGGCGTGGGTGCCGGGCAGCACGCAGCAGTGGCCGTCTTCAAGCCCCGCACCCCAGAGCTGGGTTTCTTCACCGCGCATCACGTCCAGGTGCCCGTCAGCGCCCAGCAGTTGCAGGCCCGGCACGATATGCAAGGCCGCGCCGCTGTGCAGTTCAATGCGCGTCAGTTGCGCGGCGGCCTGCGCCAGCCCGGCCGGGCAGGCCACATACGGCGCCTCTTGCCAGCCCTGGCGGCTGCCTATCATGCCGCTGGCCACCAGCGGGCAGCGGTGCGCGCGGATCCAGTCGCCACAAAGCGCCGTCAAGGCGGCCTCAAATTGCCTGTCGGGCACCGCCATGACACCCCCTGCCGCAGCACGTGTGTCCAGCACGGTGCCGCCCTCACCCAGCAAGCTGGCTCGCAAGTTGGATGTGCCCCAGTCCAGGGCGATCAACGTGGGTTTGTTCACGTCACCACCGGCCCGGCCTGGGTGTGGGGCCACAGCGAGGGTGCGGGCTCGATCCCCAGGCCCGGCCCTTCGGGCACGGTAAACGCCCCGGCCTGGCAGCGCATGGTGGTGTTGACGAACTGCAGGTTGCGGTCAAACACAGAGTGCTGGTACTCGTGCAGCGGCGCGTTGGGCAGGGCCGCTGTGCCGTGCAGGCTGGCGGCCTGGAAGATGCCGATGCCGATGGTGGCGTGCGGCACCACCTTCATGTGAAAGGCGTGGGCCATGCGGCCGATCTGCATGAACTGGCTCAAGCCAGTGTGCGCCACCTCGGGCTGCACGTAGGCCATGGCACGGCGTTGCATTCGCGGCAGAGCGGCGTGGACGTTGTGCCACTCCTCGCCCAGCGCCACCGGCACCCGCACACTGGCCGCGACACGGGCCTGGCCTTCCAGGTCTTCGGGCGCGCACGGGGCTTCCACAAACATGGGCCCGTACGCCGCAAGGCGGTCTATGAGCTGAATGGCCTCGGCCGCAGTGAACATCCAATGCAGGTCCACCATCAGCCGCGCGGCGGGGCCCAGTCCCTGGCGCAGGGCACAGATCTCTTCCACGATGCCGTCGTGCGCCACCACGGCGGCGTACTTGAAGGCATCAAAACCACGCGCGGCAAAACTCTGTGCCAGCGCCACACGATCGGCCAGCGTGGCGCCGGGCAGCCCCGAAACGTAAGCCGGGATGCGCGTGTGGCGCTGCCCCCCCAGCAGCTTGACGACCGGCTGGCCCACGAGCTTGCCGAAGAGATCCCATAGCGCGATGTCCACGCCGGCAATGGCGTCACCCCAGAACCCCCCGAAGAAGCCTCGCACACGCATCAGGTCATAAAAGTCCTCCTGTATCACCACCGGGTCACGCGGGTCACGTCCGATGAGCAAGGGCCCCAGCACGTCGCCAACGATGGCCAGCACGGCCTCGGGTGCCACGAGGCCATAGGTCTCGCCCCAGCCCACGGTGCCGTCGTCAGCGGTGAGCTTGATGAGGATGCTGCGGTCTACCGTGGGGTAAAGCGTGCGGTTGCCAGAGCGCACCAGGTAACCGCTGCCAAGCAATTGGTCACCCGCCCCAGCCGGCCCCAGGTAGGGTGCATCGCGAGGCAGCGTGACGATGAACGCCTGCACTTGTGCAATGCGGGCGGTCACGGCGCCACCTTGGGTGCCATGGGCTGCGGGATGGGCGCTTGCGGGCTGCCCGGGTGGTGCGCCGGTGTGGTCATGCCACAGGATAATCGGGCAAAAGCAGGTCGGCGATGTCGGCCAGAAAGGCGTCCACGTCGGCCTTGTCCAGGGCGTCAAGCCGGGGGCCGGCAGCGCGTTGGTGGTCACAGGGCAGCAAGCCGCGCCGCTGCAGCACGTACTTGGTCAGCGACCAGCGGAACACCGCCTGCACGTTAAGCACCGGCAGCATGCGCGTGAACAGTTGCCGTGCTGCATGCACGTCGCCCGCGCGATGGGCTTTGAACAGCGCGACATGCACCTCGGCCAGTTCGATGGCCGGCATGGTGCCGGCCGCGCCGCGCCGCAATTCGTCGGTGATGTAGCGCCCGCCAGCGCCACCAAACACACCGCGCAGGCTGGCCGGGCCCTGCGCGCGCAGCACGCTCAGGCGCTGTCCACTGGGCAGGGTTTCTTCCTTGACGTACTGAATGGCCGGCACCGCAAGCAGCACCTGCAGCAGCACCTGCGGGTCCAGCCCCGCCCCCACCGGCGGCGGCACGTTCTGCAGCATCAGTGCCGCACCCGGCACGGCCTGGGCCACTTCGGCAAAGTAGGCCGTCTGCGTGGTGGCGTCAGGGCGATCGGGCGGCACGGCCACCATCAGGGCACTGGCACCGCACGCCACGGCCCGCCGTGCCAGCGCGATGGTGGTGGCCGGCTGTGCGCTGGATGCGCCCGCGATCACCGGCACGCGGCCGGCCACTTCATCCAGCACGGCCGCCGTCAGCGCGTGGCGTTCGGCCACCGTGAGCTGGCCCACCTCACTGGCCACACCGGGGTAGGTGATGCCGTCCACGCCACAGCGCAGCAGGTAGCGCACCAAGCCCCGCAGCGCGGCCTCATCGGGCGCGCCGTCAGCGCCGAAGGGCGTGGGCAATACCGGGAAGACACCCGAAAGCGGGGCGCCGTGATGCCGGTTCTGCAATTGACGTTCTGGCATGAGGGGATGGCCGGCGATGCCAGCTTTTGGTTCCATTCAACGGAACTATTAGTCTAGGCCTGAGCCGCTTCTTGCCGCACGTTCCAATCATCGGTACTTTCCCCAGGCGCGGTGATGCCTAGAATCCGCCCCGTTTCCACCCTGGGCATTCCAGCCACCCACATGCCAGAGCCACAAGCTGCCGCGCCCGGCCTGGGTGTGCTGGAAAAGGCGATGGGCCTGCTCAACATCGTTTCGGCGCGCCGCACGCCGCTGACCTTTACCGAGCTGCTGCGGGCGTCGGGGCTGCCCAAGGCCACGCTGCACCGCACGCTCAACACCCTGGTGCATGAAGGCCTGCTGCGCCACGATGCCTATAACAAGACCTTTCA
>CAZUKT010000180.1:0-4281 GCA_964620975.1 uncultured Rubrivivax sp.
GCATGCGCCGGGGCAGGCGCGGGTGTTTGCGCGGCTGTGCACTGGCCCTCACCCCAACCCTCTCCCGCAGGCGGGAGAGGGAGCAGATCTCCCGCAGGTGTGACGGGGCCGCTCAGGGTTTGGGCGCGGCGCAGTGTTCGGCAATGAAATCCGCCTGCGTGGGCATCACGGCCACGCACTTGCGAATCACCTCCTGCGTGTCGTGCAAGGCCTTTTGAATGGTCTCCAGCGGCTGCAGGTCGGCAAACGGGTGGTAGCTCTCGGGCCGCAGCCGCTGCCCCTGCATCACTTGCAGCCAGCTCAGTTCACCAAACAGCTCGTTGTCTTGCCGCGTCAGCCGGCCGTTGCTGCGGTACAGCGCCATCTTGTGGGCCAGGCGCGGCGGCACGTCCATGGTGCGGCAGTAGTTCCAGAACGGTGAATCGGTGCGCTCGGTGGCCTTGTAGTGCAGCACGATGAAGTCGCGGATCTGCTCGTATTCGGTGGTCACCTGGTTGTTGAATTCGGCCACGTCCACCGCGCACATGCCAGCCCGCGGGAACATCGTCATCAGCCGGTTGATGGCCGTTTGTATGAGGTGGATGTTGGTGGACTCGATCGGCTCAAAGAAGCCGGCCGACAGACCGATGGCCACCACGTTGCGGTCCCACACCTTGCGCCGCCGGCCGGGCACGAAGGGGATCAGGCGTGGTGCGGCCAGCGGCTCGCCGTCGAGGTTGGCCATCAGGATGCGTTCGGCCTCTTCGTCAGACATGAAGCGGCTGGAATACACATGCCCGTTGCCGGTGCGGTGCTGCAGCGGAATGCGCCACTGCCAGCCGGCGCTGTGCGCCGTGGCGCGGGTCAGCGGCAGCAGCGGTTGTGTCGGCGCGCAGGGCACGGCCAGGGCGCGGTCGCAGGGCAACCATTGGCGCCAGTCGTCGTAACCGGCATGCAGGGTTTGCTCGATCAGCAAGCCGCGGATGCCCGAGCAGTCGATGAAAAAGTCACCTTCCACGCGCGTGCCGTCGGCCAGCACCACGGCCTGCACAAAACCGTCGGGTTCACGCTGCAGCACCTGCACGATCTTGCCTTCGATGCGCTGCACACCACGCTGCTCGGCAAAGCCGCGCAGAAAGCGTGAATACAGGCTCGCGTCAAAGTGAAAGGCGTTGGCAATGTCACCCAGCGGCGAGCCCGCCATGTCGGGCCGGGCCCGCATGAACTTGGCCTGCTTGGGCGCCATGGTGTTGATGGAATAGGCGCCCAGGTCGCCGGCCAGGCCAAGCTGCGCCAGCCGCAGCCAGTGGTGGTGAAAGGGCAGGCCGTCCAGGTCACGCCCCACCTTGCCAAAGCCGTGGGTGTAGCGGTCGCCAATGGCACCCCAGTTGACAAATTCAATGCCCAGCTTGAAGGTGCCCTGCGTGGCACGCATGAATTCGTCTTCGTCCAGTTCCAGCGCGTCGTTGAAGGCCTTGATGTTGGGGATGGTGGCCTCGCCCACGCCAATGATGCCGATCTCGTCGGACTCGACCACACGCACGCGGTAGGGCGGCAACAGCATCTTGGACAAGGCGGCCGCCGTCATCCAGCCGGCGGTGCCGCCGCCGACGATGACCACTTCTTGCACCGGGTTCTTGGGCATGTTCTTCTCCGTCAATGACTTTGGTTTGGTGGTGATTCTGTGCTTGCCCGGGTCATGTTTCAGCGTGCGGCGGGCAAGTCGCTGCAACGCAACGCGTCGGCGTCCTTGCCCGCCCCGGCCAGCACGCGGATGCGGGCAAAGGCCGCGCTGAAGGGTGCGTCGGCGATAAAGCTGAACGGCACGTCCACACGCGTGGCGTCCAGCCCACGCGCCACAAAACAGGCCACCGGCACCTTCACCGTGTGGGGCGTGTTCAGCACCAGGCGCTGCAGCAGCGGCGTCAGGTCCAGCGCGCCGGTGCAGGGCGCCACGCATTCCATGGCCAGCGTCACGGGTTTGAGCGGGGCCTGGTGCAACAGCACGTCAAACACCAGCGCCGCGTCGGGGTAGGCGGTGAGCGCGGCGCGCTGCAGGCTCCACGCCACCAGCCGCGCCGGCTTGAGCCAGCTCACACGTTTGGCGTCTTGCTGGGTGTGGATCTGCACCGTGCTCACACGCACGGCGGGCGCCTTCTCGGGCGCCAGCAGTGTGACGCCGGGGTCGGTGGGCACCGCTTCGTCGGGCCAGGCCTCGGCACCAGGCACCAGGCGCTTCAGGCTGCCCACCACCAGGCCGTAGGGTGGCACGGGCGCCTGCTGAAACACCCGCAGTTCACCCAGGGCGCCGCAGCCGCCCGCAGGGCTGCGTGTGTCCAGCGCGCCCACGGTGCTGCGGTCGGCCACACGCAGGCCGTAGCCCAGCGCAAACAACGGGTCGTAGGGCGTGCTGCCGGCATGCAGCGGTGCCTGGCAGGCCGCGCGGGGCCACGAATACGGCAGCCGGCCCTTGAAGTCAAACGCCACGCTGCCGTCGGGCGCACGCATCAGCAAGTCGGCAAGGCCGGTGCCGCCTTCGCTGCCGGGCAACCAGGCGGCCACAAAAGCGTCTGAAAGATTGAGCAGGTCGTTGACGTGCAACACACGCCCCGACAGCAGCACCGTCAGCACCGGCACGCCCTGCCCCGCCACACGCTGCAACACGGCCAGGTCTTCGGGGTGGCGGCTGCTGTGGCGCATCGTGCCCGACGCGGGGATGTCGCCATTGCCTTCGGCATAGGGCGCTTCACCCAGCACGGCAATCACCGCGCCAAAGGACTTGACGTCGACGCCCTGTGCCGCTTCGCTGTGCACCACGTCCACACCCGCAGCACGCAGGCCGTCCAGCACGGTGCGGCCGCCGGGGAAATCGTCATTGCCGTGGTCGGTGCCCTGCCAGCTGAGCGACCAGCCACCGCTTTGCATGGCCACGCTGTGGGCACCGCGCCCCACCAGCAGCACCCGCGTCTGGCGCGCCAAAGGCAGCACGTTGGCGTTGTTCTTCAGCAGCACCAGCGTCTCGCGCACGGCGCGGCGCGCCAGCTCGGGCGCCCGCAACGCCGCCGGGTCGCCGGCACCGGGCGCCTGCGAAGGCCGCCGGTCAAACAAGCCGGCACGCAGCTTGACACGCAGGATGCGGCGCACCGCGTCGTCAATGCGCGCCATGGGGATCTGCCCGGCCTGCACCTGCGCCACGGTGTGGGTGATGAAGTCTTGCCAGTCATCGGGCACCATGACCATGTCGATGCCGGCGTTGATGGCCGCGGCACAGGCCGTGTTCTTGCAGCCGGGCACCTGCGCAATGCCGTTCCAGTCAGACACCAGCACGCCATCAAAACCAAGCTGGTTCTTCAGCACATCGGTCAGCAGGTATCGGTTGCCGTGCATGCGGCCTTGTTCATGCGTCTTGGCGGTGGCGGGGTCGGTGTCCACCCAGCTGTGGAAAGACGCCATCACGGTTTGCACGCCCTGCGCCAGGGCGGCCTTGTAGCCGGCGCCGTGCAGGGTGAACAGTTCGCTGGCGGTGGCGTGTGTCAGGCCCTGGTCCACACCGGCTTCGGTGCCGCCGTCACCGATGTAGTGTTTGGCCGTGGCCAACACGCCGTGGCCGCTGGCAAGGCCTTGCTGCAGGCCTTGCACGGTGGCGCCGCCCAGCCGCGCCACGCGAGCGGTGTCTTCTGAAAAGCCTTCGTAGGCACGGCCCCATCGTGCGTCACGCACCACGGCCAGCGTCGGTGCAAAGGTCCAGGCGATGCCGCTGGCCCGCACGGCGCGCGCGGTGGCCACGCCAATTTCTTGCGCCAGTGCCGGGTTGTCGGCCGCGCCGAGGCCGATGTTGTGCGGGAACAGCGTCGCACCCATGACGTTGTTGTGGCCGTGCACGGCGTCCGTGCCCCAGACGATGGGCACGGGCGTGGCCATGCCGGTGCGCAAGGACGCGTCATGAAACGCTTCACTCAATGCCAGCCACTGCGCAGCGGTGGCCGACTTGTTGCCCTGCGGCCAGGTGCCGCCGCCGTTGAGCACCGAACCAATGGCGTGCTGGCGCACCTGCTCGGGCGTGATGGCGCGGATCTCGGGCTGCGTCATCTGGCCCACCTTCTGCGCCAGCGTCATGCCCTGCAGGATGGCGGCGATGCGGGCTTCCAACACCGGATCGGGTGCGGGCACGGGTGGGCGCTGGGCCGGTGGCCACGGTGTGGGTGTGGGTGTGTCGGATTGGCCCGCTGCCGGGCTGGCGGCCGGGGCAGCGGTTGGCACGGGCGTGGCGCAAGCGGCCAAGGCCAGCACCAGCACCAGCAC